>JAGXLK010000071.1 GCA_018334735.1 Planctomycetota bacterium
ACACTTTCGTTAACGGCAATCGAATGTATTCGGCAACAGGTTAAACAACAAACGACATAGCGGCGAAAAATCGCCGCACTCCAAAGATGCCGCTCCGCGCCATCGGGGTTCAAACATGCCGGGGTAGCTGCGGAACCGTTCGGCGGCGGATAGCACCTTATTTTCATGCGCGCCACGTGGATGTGCAGGGCTTTACATATCGAGCCAGGCCTTGAGAAATGCTTATTTGGGAAACCAGTCCCCTATTTATACCAGCTTCAGATGAGGTGTCCATCCCATTTCGCGCCGATTCTTTTTCGATATGCGTCAAACGAGCCTGAAAATAGCGTCCCGGGTGCAGACATTGCATCTTCCCGATCCGTGGTCATCGCATTTTTTTCGAACCTTGCATCGGTACCGCGCAACCGATAGAGTTGCATCCCTTCAGCCTTTTTCTGAATCCTTGAGGAGGCCCCGGTGAAATTCAGGGATACAGCGCCGGTCCACCTGCTGGCCGGTGGGGACCAGGCGAGCAAAATCCCGGAGTTCAAAGGGACATACGAAGAACCGGCTATTTCGGGAACAACCGCTTACTACGTGCGTGTTCGGCAAACGAATGGCGGAACGGCCTGGTCGTCGCCGATCTGGGTGGATGCGGGATAGAAAGCACTCTGGCCGAGACGGAGTTGCGAAAGGATTCAGGCGTGCCGGAAAAGGGGGACTCTTGGTTGTTGGCCGACTTCGGCACGAGCTTACGGAACGTAAGGGAGTTAGCATTAGGCCCAATTGCTACTTTTTCACCTGCCGTTCGGCCCACGACCACCACCGCACCCCCCTACCGTTCTGCCATGGCATTATGTTGCGCGCAGGTCCCCAATCGTAACCAAAAAACCATTCTGCCCCAAAAGCTCTCTTAAGTGTTTCGGCGTGGCCATCAGTGCATGACGCGTTCGCCGCTCCCCAACCATCGGCAGCCGGATGAGGATGGTCCGTGTAGTTATTTTCCCATTTTGCATCTGCATACAAAATACGTGCTCCGTGAGCCCAGACCGTCCAGCTCGGGCCCCGAACCCATTCCTGCTTATACGTCTCAATGGTAGGAGAAAAATTGGGGGGCCAATAGGGCGGGTTGCTGGCACAGCCAATATTCCAACCGCCGCCGTCGGGATTATAAATGGGGCCATTCGGGCGGCGTTTTAATCGGAGACCACAGTTACCGCTCCACCAAATGTCGTCTCCACTATACCAACCAGGCGAATAGTCTATAGAACCACGGTCATTAGGACTATACAACGCGCTACCGTGACTACGGCGACCCGGGCAGAAAAGCACTTGTTTGCCGCCAAGGTAATTCTCAAAGAGCAAGTGACCAAGCCCAGTTGGCCCCCGGTATATTTTCCCTGTCGCCCCGTCTCTCCAGTACCGGTTGTCGTATGTCACATTGCTCGCCTGATTGCCAACGGAACAGAAATAGGGCAAAGTGCGATAGTTTCCCATATATTGGGCGAAGCCCAGATAGATTTGATGATGTTGAGAAAGGCAGCTTACAATTCTCGCCGCTCTTCGCGCAGACTCAAGGGCCGGCATCAGCATCGCTGCCAGAATGGCGATGATCGCGATAACAACAAGCAGTTCAATCAGTGTAAATGCTTTCTTCACAATACAATTCCTTTGCATCAATGCGCCATAATCTACCACCTTACGTTCAATGATGCCCGAGGCTTATTCAGTACGCAAGAACGGAATTATAAGCACCTCCGGGTGAGCTCGGGCGCCTGGAGCGGGGCCCGAATGTTTTGTCAATCTCAGCGCCACTTATGCGTGCGAAACAGAGATGTTGAAGAAAAAGCAATCAATGAAGAACGGGCTGACGTACCGGCTGGTTATAGGATGGTACACTGCACTGGCAAAGCCCGGGAAGTATGCTGTTATTCCCGGATCAAATTTTGTTTGAGTTGTCAGAAAGCAGGCCGTTTTGCTGATCAGAGGGGCTCAGACAAGTCCGAATAACGCTTCAAGAATCTCCTCGCCCGCCCCGGGTGGAAGAGCCGTGCGGCAGAATTCCGGCGGATCGTTTTCACGCAGTTCGACGCCGTACCCCCCTGTTTTGTACGCCTCACGGGTCGGGATATAACCCGGCCAGCCGTTGGCGTAACCCACGAAAAATACGTGCTCGAAATCAGCCCCACGCCTGAACTCCAGCTGAAACTCAACGAATACCTCGCCGGGCACAAACGCAAACAAAACCGATCCCAATTCGAGGACTGATATCTCCACCTCCACCTTAAGATCCGGCTGAACGCGGCTGGGAAAAGTCAACACTCGGCTGCGAAAACTCAACGTGTTTGCGTCAAGCTGTTCCGAAAACTCGAGCAGATTTAGCACTTCAGAACCCAGACGGCTGCCTACATCTTCCGCAGCACTCGTATCCGCCCGCATGCATACCTGCGGGTGGACGTTGCCCGCCGCCCCATTGAAAAACAGCACCGGCACAGCATCATAGTTTTCCTGGATGCGAGACCGGGCCACTCCGGGGTAATCCGGACTGAACCACCGGCACTCGGGACCGAGCGTCAGAGCATGGGCCGTCCAGTTGAACAAAATCCCGATCGGGATCTCGTCGGACGAATTACATGAAAGCGCCAGCAAAGTGGGATCCACCGGCCCTTCAGTCTCGCCGGGCACGTGTTCCAGAACCATCCGCGAGCGACCATCCTCGTCGGTGACACGGCGGTTATGAGAAAGTTCCAGTTGTCCTGCTCCCAGAGACAATGAACATAGTTCGGTCGATCGAGTCGCTTCTACCACCGCAGAAGCGATTCTTGAATTCAATACCTGCACCTCATCGTCCCCGGGACGGGCGCCGAACAGATACGTATTCTCTGGACCGGAATGCGTGTGGGTCGCCGCAACAATCGTTTGCGGGCCATCCAATTCCGGAACGGTTTCTCCAACTTCACGCCGAATCCGACGAACGTCCATTAACCGAATCAGCGCCAGATCACAGGAGCAAAGAGCAACCGATGTCTCTCCATCAGAAAGAAACAAAATGTTAGCGAGCAGTGGCATATGAACCCCCTCCGCACGGCGCGCTTTCTCCCCGTGTATGATAGGAAAGCATGCAATCCGAGCGCCCTCGGGAGGCGTAACATCCACAGTCGCCGTGCCGGCTATCATGTGATATTCTCCCACCTTCTCGATACATTTTCCCGGTGCCTTTCGGACCCGGGACGACAACTCTGAGCAGCTTCCACCTGTTCAGGGGGAGGCGACACGTGTCCTTCACGCAACGGCGAATCGGTCCGCTCCATCATTGACTGGAGTAGCTCACGCATTCCGTCAAGTATTTCACGCGCCTCCTCGTCTGCTGCAATATCATTCATCTCCAGCGGATCTGCCTTCAGATCATACAGTTCTTCCGCGGGCGGCACTTCACATTTTGTCTTCATCACCTGCCAGGTAGGCGCCGTCATCACGTCCAGATCGTCCACCCGAATCCATTTGCCAGCTTCATGCGTAGCCAACACCCGCTCATCGGCGCCGGCGGCGTCGGCTTCCGTGGTGGCGAAGGAACGAATGTATTTGTGCGTTTGTGTCCGGACATAGTGCATGGGATCGTAGGAAACATCGTAGAAGAGCGCTCCGTAAACAGCCTCGCGTTCTTCATACGTGTCGCCCGATAGCAATGTGGAAAAACTCCGGCCCACCACATCTGGAACCGGGCAATCGCATAGTTCAAGTAATGTCGGTGTAAAGTCGATATTGCTGAGAAGTTCGTCGTAACATACCCCGCCATCAAGATGTCCTGGCCAGTGCATGATCAGGGGAATGCGGATACCTGGATCGTAGAAAGTTGCTTTCGCGTGGGGGAATGCCGGCCCGTGGTCAGTAGTAAAGATGACAAGCGTATCCTCCTCAAGCCCCGTTTTGCGAAGGGTCTCCAGCACTTCCCCAACAGCACAATCCATATCAAAAATACTCTGGTGGAACCGTGCCACATCTCGCCGAACGATCGGTCGGTCAGGCATAAACGGGGGAACCTCGACATCATCTTCTGAAAAATCTGTATTCTCCGGCCAGACACGATGCACATGAGAGAAGCCTGCATCGGCAAACCATGGCCCATCTTTCGCCTCTTTCGACTCCAGAAATTCTTTCAGAGTCTGGCAGACGTTCTGCACGCGATAGTCATCCTGAACGTGGAGGTGCTGGTAGCCCAGGCCATGAGGTGACTCGTGCGTTTCGTGCTGAAACCCAAACAGATGGCTGGCGTACCCAGACTGCGTGAGATATTCGGCCAGATGGGTAGCGTTTGACTTAAGGCTCCAGCCAAAATTGGAAAGCCCCATTAACCCGTTCTGATGGGTGTAAAGACCGGTCATCATGCTGCTGCGACTCGGGGTACATTCAGGAGCGGGCGTAAAATACTCACTAAAATACACGCCTCGATTAGCGAGAGCATCCAGGTTGGGACTTCTGACGCTTGTGTGGCCGTAGCAGCCAAGGTAATCGCCGAGATCATGCGGGATGAAAATGAGAACGTTTGGGCGCCGTTTTTTGCTCATGGTTTGCACATCCTACTTGACCTGAATCTCAAAAACCCCCGCGAATTTACGGCCTCTGGATTGTTTATTCGTCCGGTTCGAGCGCTAGTGGTCCGTTCCATTTGATCTTGTGGGTTCAGAGCAATACTGCCGAGGTCAGTTCGAGGCGCGGCGCCAAAGGTGACCCGGACGGGTCCCTGCGAAGCCGCAACGAAGAAATGACCCGGCAGAATTGCTCCCTACGGGCCGGACGGCGGCGGCCCATCTGCGGCGTTGCAGTTCGGCGTGGACCCACTTGGGTCGAACTTCTCACTGCACCTTGCATCTGAACCACCGACGACCGGCTGAACCCACAAAATCAAATGGAACGGACCACTAGGTCAAGCTCAAGGAGTTTCTCCACCAGTTCTTGGTGCACATCAGCGAACGGCAACTGGCCACAAATCATAGGCACCGTATCGGCAGCATAGCCGCCTTCCTGCGCTTTCGTCTCATCCGGCGCGTAACCAACTGAATCGTTCACGAGGCTTGTTACAAAAGGAATGGGAGCGCTGGACTCTTCAGCAACATCCCGTTTGATCGCCTGAAATGTTTCGAAAGGCGAACCGAGTATCGCGATCGGCCCCAGACGTATGCCGTGCAGCTCAGTGGGAGGAGACAAAGAATCGCCATCTTCGAGTCTTTTCAGCAGTCCTCGCAGCGCGATTGCGTTAACTGTGTTCATCCGGGTCGAACGGTCCGCGTCATCGGGCAGCTTCCCATCTTGCGATTCCGCAATTTCTTGCTCCGCCTCCACGAGACGTTTTTTCAACTCATCGGCATCCCAGGTTTTGCGGATGAAAGTTACTTCATGGCGTGCGGCCTGCAGACAATGAACGTCGATCTCCTGTCCCTGCGCAATCCCTTCTCGCACAGATCGTGCGAACCGCCCCGCGATTTCATCGAGAGCGAGCAAACTCTCTTGTTGGGAACGTCCGCCGATAGCAGTATTCACGTCGCCGTGGGCTCCCTGGAAAAACAGACCGACAGCCCCGGGATGGTCGCGTTCCACATTGTTCAGGGCCACCCCCGGATAATCCCCGTGTATAACGCAGGATTGACTGCAGCAGACGACAGGGTGGCAGCCAAAATACACTCCGAAACCAAGCAATTCACCATCGACCGTCCGTCCTGACAGCACATGACACGTGGTATCGGTGAGCTCCGGTTTGGAAGGACGCCAATCGTTTTGCATGGCTCCTCCGTAATCGGCCCAGAAATCGTCGTATTCGCGATTGATCCCAATACCTTCACACGGGACTTCTGCGTGACACAGACGGGCCTCTTGAAGATTATTCAGCGCTCGCCCGACCGCATCGGCAATCCTGTAGGGTAAAACCTCTTCATAGGGAGGATCGCTCTCGCCCCACCCGATGTAAGTGCCTACTGACGGGCCGCTGTGGGTATGAGAACAGCAAATCATCAATCGATCCGGCTCAAGACCTGTACGATCCGCGAGCAAAACGCGAACCTTTTGAGTTATCGAAAGCTTTACCCCGATAAGGTCACAGGCAACGATCACGACCGGTTTTTCGTCAACCTGCACGGCCATTGCCCGCGCCCATAACCGATCGCGGACTCCCACGGAATGGCGATTAATGAACGCACCAAAACCACAAAGCTCAACGCCGACCCGTGGCGTTATATCTGTCTTCGCAAATCCAAGCTCCACCGTTATTTCCCTTCCGTATCCAGGCTTTTGATGTCATCAGCTTGCGTGGCGACCTTTGTGAAAATTTCTCCTACGGCGTCGATCGTTTCCTCATCCGCACCGAGCCACGGGTGAGAAAGCGATACGGCGCGCTCGGTTGCGACATACTCCGCCACTTCGCAACGACCGCCGTGAATACGATACCGGTCTTCGGGCGGATTGAAAAGCACGTGATCGTACACGGGGCCGTAAGTCCCCCCGACATTGAGGCCCTCGGCTTCCAGAGCTTCCACAAGCGAGGCTCGTGGGACATCTCGACATGGTTCCTCGTCAAAGATAAAAACGATGGCATAGTAGCCCTGCGGGCTTGCCAGACGCCCCCGGGATTGCACCCGCACGCCGGGCACGTTCTCGAGATGTTCCCGGATTTTTGATGCGTTTTTATCGTAGAGCTCGATTCGTTCCGAAAGGTTCCGCAGCTGCTCCCGCAATATCAGGGCTTGAAAGGCGGTAGCCCGGAAATTATGGCAAACCAAATCTTCCGGTGGACTTCCGGAAGGACGTCCCTGTTCATTCCCTGGCGCATAGCCTATGTGTTTCAGGCGGAAAATGCGGTCAGCCAGTTCGTCATCATCGGTCAAACAAATCCCCCCTTCGCCGCAACTGAGGGTCTTGGATTGCTGGAAACTGAAACTGCCGACATGTCCCCAGCTCCCGACACCGCGTCCATCCCATTTCCCTCCCTGCATATGCGCACAATCTTCCACCACTGGTACGCCTTTGCTCTCACAAATCTGGAGTATTTTCTCCAGATCCGCCATCGAGCTATACAGATGGACCGGGACCACTGCCCCGGTTTTCGGTGTAATAGCATCTTCCAGCTGATCGGGGTCAAGACAAAGTGTGGAAGGTTCAAGATCCACAAAAACAGGCGTCGCCCCGAGGTAATACGCAGCCATAGCGGTGGCCATCCACGTCAACGCCGGCACGATTACCTCATCGCCCTCTCCCACTCCGAGCGCTGCCAAAGCGCACTGGATGGTGACGGTGCCGTTGACCATAAAGATCCCGTGTTTGGCACCATGATAATCCGCGTATGCCCTGGCAAATTCCTGCTCGGCCGGGCTATGGAACGACCACTCTCGCGACAGATAAAGTTCCTTCATCCGCTCGGCCGTTTCCTCACTGACCGGGGGCCAGCTTTCCGGCTTCAACGGGGTTTCGCTGATCGGTTTCCCGCCATTGATGGCGAGTTTGCTCGTGCTGGTAACCATAAAACAGTCTCCTGAAAACTCTTTCTCCACCAACCAATCGCATTATACAGGCTGCAAAATGCCCTGAACATAGGTATAATAACGCGATATATGGAATTTATAACACAAAAAAAGCGCCGGCGCGGTGAATCCCAGTTTTGCCTGTCCGATTGGTTGAGGGCCATGATTGCGTCTCTGGCGACTTTTAGCCCCGATAGTGTCATCTGGCCCCGTCGAAAAGAGCGGTTCGCGGAACCTGTAAAAAATACCGTTTCTGCAGCGCAACGCCACACGTCATCTCTCCACTCGCACGACTACACAGAACTCTGTGTCTCCGTCGGCGGGCGAGCTCTCATGGAAGTCTCGGACGATGTATACGCGCTGTATCCGCCATCGATCTTTTTCGCCCTTCCCAAAACGCCGCATTGCCAGGCTCACACGATGGACAGTGCCTGGCATGCTCTTGTCTGGCTGGCTTTTTCACAGGACGCGATGCTGGTGGTGACCAGTCTCTACGAACCTGAACGTGGCTGGGCAGCTTCGCGTAGAATCAGTCTTGAGGGACAGGACGTCAGGCAATCCTCCGAAATACTCAGCGAGCTGACAGCAGACCAAAATCAAATTCCCCTGAATCTCCTTCGCGCGAATCTGCTGACACTCGCCAATCGAGTTTACCAGCAAGCCGCACGGCAAGAATTGAGCAATGAGGAACCGCAGTCCGGACTGCTCGAGCATCATCTCCCCGTGCTGAATTATATCCGGACTTACATCAACAATAATCTGGACAAAAAAATAAGTCTGCAGGACCTCGGCGAAATGGCTCGCCTCAGCCCCAACTACCTCAACCGACTATTCAAAGATTGGGCGGGACAACCAATCCACCAGTATAAGGTCCGTCGCCGGATGGAAACCGCGATGCAACTCCTGCGGGAAGGTGAACTGCTGATCAAACAGGTCGCGCGGAAAGTCGGCTACGAAGATCCTCTTTATTTCAGCCGCGCGTTCCACGATTATTTCGGCCGGTGGCCCAGCGATATCTGAAATCCGATCCCAAAAAGAAAAACGACAGGATTATTCGGGCGCTTCCTCGGGATACGGATCAAAATCCATAAAAAT
>JAGXLK010000072.1 GCA_018334735.1 Planctomycetota bacterium
GGGAGGCCTCTTTTTCGACGATGTCGACCGACAGCTCTTCGGCGTCGGGTCTCTGGCCCGGCTCCATCGACTGCGCGATTTTTGTCATGTCGGCGTCCACCTCGGAGAGGATTTCCTGCCGCTCCTGATCGGCAAGTTCTTCGCTCGAAGGACGGGATGGAATGCGGTGGAAGGAGTAGAGATGAATCCGGGATGGTTCGATTCGTTCTTTTTTTTCCGTGTGATCCAGGGCGGAGACACTCAGCCGAACTTCCTGGAGATCTCGTAGGGCGAAGAGGCTGAGAGTCGCAGGACGATATTCCCCGGGCGCGGCTCCGCCGGTCTCGAGCGCCTTCCCTCCGACCAGCAGACTTTCGGCATCGGGCGCCTGCCACCGGAAGGTGTCTTCTTCCCAGGGTCGCGCGTAAGGTACGGCTGCGCTATCCGCCGGCAATACGCGGACGGATTTGAGGAGGATATGGCCGTATTTACGGTTTTCGGGGGCGTGGTTGGAGAGGACGAGCTGGTTACGGTTTTTTAGTAATTCTCCGGGGATACGCAGCAGATACTCGAAATTGCACGAGTCGTGAGCGCCCCGCGAGCGCTGGATGCGATAGAAGCGCCCCGGCCAAATCCGAAGGAATTTCTTGATGCGCCGCGACCATTTTCGCGCGGCCCGCAGGTACCATAATTCTGTCTCAGCGTCGAAGATCGGAACGGGCACCATATCGGTGGGGAACCCCCGCGTTCTTTTGTTCTCCTCGGGCCAATCGTACGCGGTTCTCTTGTTGAGAACCTGGATTTTGTCTGGTCCAAGAACGCTATCATTCAGTTTTATTTTCAAGGAATAATCGCCGCGGACTCCGACGGTTTTCTTGCGCCCGGCCTGAGGGGGTAACTCTTCATCCGGGATGTCCGGGATGGCGATGCGGGCATGAATCCAGAGAAGCACAGGGCGCTCGTTCTTGCCCTCAAACGGCATTTCAATGCGGCTACCCCGCTTGAGCGTCGTATCCCGCGAATCCAGCAGGAGTTCGTCGGCACGAAGGGGCCCCGAAACGACCAGCAGTCCGAGGAGCAGGCCCCACAGCAGCTTTTCTATCCCGATGAGGGGCTGCAATTCGACCGGCGTTTCCCGCTTTTCCCTGATTGTATTCTGCATTGGTTATCTCGATTTCAACCCCCCGGCGACATTCATTTGAGATGAAAATGAACGGTTATTTCCCTTTCTCGACCCTTTCGGCGAACGAAAAGTCCAGATTTACACCCGGCACCGGCCATCGGTAAGTCTGCACGCGGTTGTCGATGTAGAGCCAGTTGGCCGTATCGTTGATGTGCGGGAACAGGAGGGCGCTCTGGCGTTCGTACCAATTCCAGGACCAGTTCGAGTCCCCGGGCGTTTTGTGATCGGCCCACATCGTGTAGACCGGGGTCACCGAGACGGTGATACATTGGATAATGGTAGGTCTGAGTATACTGATAGCCCGGGTTGTCTTTGGAAGGACAATCCCAGATATCGTGGGCGTGCCATCGGTTGGGGAACCAGCCGGAGTTTTGAAAGACGTTGGAAAGGTTTTGTCCGGCCGGTACGTCCTCAAGGGGCAGGTAGTTGAGGACGTGGAGGAGTTTGGCGCTTTCGATACAGTTAGCGGGCTTAATGACGCCATCGTAGTCGTTGGCGTAGAGATGATGCGCCAGACCGATATTATGGAGGTTGTTGGTACATGCTACTCTTCGCGCGGCGCCTCGTGCCGACTCCAGCGCCGGCATAAGCATCGCGGCGAGGATGGCGATGATCGCGATGACCACCAGCAGTTCGATCAAAGTGAATGCCTTTTGTTCCTGGTTCATTTCTGTCTTCCCGTTGCCAGTGCTGCTTGATAACTGGGTTCTTGAGTTCGCCGCAACGGCGAGATTGCTTCGCCTTCGGCTCGCAATGACCGGACAGCCGTTCAGAGAGTTATCGCGAGCCCTGAGTCAACCTCGCTGTTTCGCATCGTCGTACCCCCGCATTATCCGGACAATCAAAAGTCCTGAACCAGTGATGTATTCGTTCACGGCTTACACTCATGATTTCCGCTGTGGTTGTATCCGTAGTAAGTGCCACCATCGGGGCTTCTGGGAGAGAAAAGCTCTTTCAAAGGTTGATATTTCATCGATTCAACGTGGCCGTCGATGAAAGCAATGTTGGCAGACGGTCCGGAGTGGCGCATGATGATATTTCCGAATAGATGCGGGGCCACATCCCGATTGCCGTATCGATATGAACCAATTCCCGTGGCGAACTGAGCGTGAAACATGGGCCCGAGAAGGACATGCTGTGATTCGAGAGTGTGAATACGGAGAAGATGCGAACAATCAGAGCTTCCGCGCAGATACGGGCCGTTGGAGGGATAGCGGGCGCATTCCGGATTGTGGAGGAGCAGGTCCCTGGGAAGAGTATAGGTGATGTGGCAGAATTTCGCGTAGTAGCTGAACTGGGTTGCCAGTTCCAGCTGATGTTTCAGCTCTTCGCAGTGGACGACCGTCCCGAGATATCCCTGGTCAACCATCAGTGATTGAGAGCCGGTTCTGAATTCGATTTCCTCTCCATACCCGCTTCCTGGAGGATAACGCCCGAGAATAATGTCGTTTCCCCCATCATGATCCGCGTCGAGCCACGTGTTGAACCAGTGTCCGCTGTCGCGGGTGTCGTAGGCGGACCAGGCGTAGGTCCTGAATTTGTCGGTGTTGCTGAGCGGGTACCACCCTCCGGGAATGTGACCGTCGTTGTCGGTGGCATACATCTGCAGTGCGAGCGCCACCTGACGTTCGTTGCTGATGCAGTCGACTTTTTTCGCGGCACGTCGTGCCGACTCCAGCGCCGGCATCAGCATCGCCGCGAGGATGGCGATGATGGCGATGACCACCAGCAGTTCGATCAAAGTGAACGCTATTCGTTTCCTTTTCATGGTTGTGCTCTTCTGAAAAACCACAGTTTGAGGACACAGGAGCCAGAGTTCTTATCGATTCAGTTGGGCTATTAATTTCGCAATTTCTTCACGTTTTGCATGAAGGTTATCGACGTTCTTCACCTGTGATGCCAGATCAGGGTTGCCGAGGAGTTTTTCGGCTTCCTGAACCAATTTTTTGTGTTTTCCGGCGTCTTTTGCTTTTTCGATTGCTTTCTTGAGCAGAGAGAGATAGTCATAATCCTCCACACCATCCCGCATTGTCTCGAAACGGATGCTGGTAGCATAGCCGTCAGGCGAGGGATAGATGGCGCATCCCATATAATTTCCGCTGGTCCAGTTTTTCTCGTAGACGTTTTTGGTCCACCGGCATGAGCTGTAGACGTATCGGCCATCGACGCCGGCGACGTAATCGTCCCAGAAACCGCTTCTTCCCTGGATGGGACTGTATTCGACATGCCAGATGAGGGAACTGTTGCAGGCGAAAAACAGATCGCCGGCTTTTTTTCGTTCGACCGCCATTTTGCCCCAGCCAAGAGCACCCGTTGGTTCACCCCAGTGCGCGCTACGGGGGTCCTGTCCGAGCCAGATATCCACCAGGCCGAACAGAGGTTTTACCTTCCCGCCGTAGTAACAGTCCAGTATCGGAATATCGCTTTTCTTCTTGAATTCTCTACACCATTTGGCGACTTCCGGTACCTCCACGGCTGCGTGTTCGTCAAAAGGGGCGTAGGCGAAGGCGTATTTCAGCAGGTTGTTGTCTTTCAGCCACTTTTCGGCTTCTTTGCCGGGGCCGGTGGCGAAACTCGTGATACCCCGCCCGTAATCGTGGAGCTTCTTCCAGCGGCCGAGCCCCGACCACATGGTCGGCGTCCAGCCCCGTTCCAGTGCCATCTTCCAGAACGCATCGACGCCGATCTTGCCTTTCTTCTTCAGTTGCTTGTAGTGGTCTTTCGAGAGACCAAGGGCTTCCCAGTTGGAATAACCTCCTTTGAATCCCACCATCCCGGTGCTCGGGCGGTACGATGGCCGTTGGGGGAGCGCGAAATCGTATACCTGGAGCTGCAGGGGGATTTCCCCGGCCTTTTCGCCGGCCAGTTTGAGCGTCACGGAACCTTCATAAAGCCCGGCGGCCACATCGCGCGGCACTTTGATACCGAGCCAGAAGACCCTTTTCCGCGCGTTTTTGAAGAACTTCAGGTTGTCTCTCGTGATAGAAGCGTCAGCAATCCTGCCCGCCCATCCGGATTTAAGCAGCGGATCGGGCCACTGGCCCACGGGAAAATTTTTGTATCCACTTGGGACGTTTGTCGTGAGATAGATTGCCTCACGCAACGCTTCGGGGAGGATTTTCTGGCCGTCGGGACCGGACAATTCGCCGGGAACGGCAGAGAGTCGAGCGACGTCATCCTGTGATTCGAATCCAACCACGAACTGGAGGTTTTCGTATTCTCCGCAAGCAGCAGTGATTCGGGCGGGTTCGGTTTCTCGGTCGAAGACGACCTCATGTTCGGGAAAGATGCGTTTCGGGACGCGGACCTGGGCCGCTTTCAACCGCGGGCCGTTGAGAACGGTTCGCCACGGGCGCAATTTGCTTTTTTTGCGCGAGGGCCAGGCCGAACCTTCAGAATCCCACTTTTTGACCACGATCTCGGGTTTTGGTCCGACCACGATCGGTATGGTTATGCTGCTGCGCTGGGAGTTGACCTGCCGGCCGAGGCGCAGTATCTGCTGTTCATCAAAAACTGTCAGAGAGACGGTGTAGACGCCGTTTCCCGGTGGGGTGAAATTATAGGGGACGCGGCTGATGTTGCCGGGCTGGAGCTTGACCTGTCGGTTGGGAAGATTGGCCACGAGAGTGCCCTCGGAATCGAGTATTTCGCCTTCCAGACGTTTTTCTCCCAGATCCATTGCCGGGGCGATGAACACTTTGAAGGCCGATTCTTTTCTCGGCTCGAATTTGGTTGCGGGTTCCAGGGAAGCTGCGAGTTCCGGCGAAGCGTAGGCCAGATTCCCGAGGTTGGGCATGGCGGAAAGAGCGTAGGTGATGTTCCAGCTCTTCCCCGGTGCGATTTGCGTCCGCCGCAGAATGGTTTCCAGTGTGAAACGCTGTTTCCCACTCCAGCAAAATTGCTGAAAGATTTTCTTAAAATCCATGATGCTGCAAACCATCGGCAAGTTTTCGGTGTTTTTCTTGCCTGACATCCGGGCCACCCAGTCCGTGACCGGCTCCGCGAAATCGATTTTCGAGGAAGGCCCGTCTGCGCGAAGAAAGCGGGGACCACCGGCGAGCAGAGTGCCGTCGCGTCCGCCGACGTGTTTGACCCACGGGGACATCTGGGCCTGAGCCTTGCCGACGTTATGCAGTTTCCAGATGACGTAGACCGTCGCGGATCTGGCCGGGAGGCGGTAGGTCTTCGTGACCTCTATGTCCGTCCGGACATCGTTGTGGTCGTAGTGCCAGAGGTATGTCACCTGGGCTTCGGCTTTTTCCGCCGATTGCGAGAGTATCTCCCCGCTGTAACCTTCGGAGTGGCGGCGCGTCCAGAAATAACGATCTTCCCCCATTCTGTCGGTGGAGTAGCCCTGCGGATGTTTCTCCGGTGCCAGATCCTGGCCGGTGGGTTTGTAGATGAAGTTCATAATCTGGCCGGCGTAATGGTTCGTCGTGATGGTCAACCGGACGTGCTTGTTCTCCAGGACGATGCCGTTTTCGTCCAATACCTCATCCGGTCTTTTCACAGTTCCGCGGGAGGCGGTGACCGCCCATGCAGGGGGGCCGGCCAGCAAGAGGGCTGCGGCAAAGACCAATATCAAAAGTCCCAGGTTGCCTCCGGCGAACTTTTTCTGCGCTTGAGCGTTACTTTGCACTTGTTTCCTCCAGAATGCGGTCGATCACACGGCGGCGAAACGCGTTGTACCCGCCGAAATGAGTGATGACCTCGCTGATATCATACCCGACGCCCACCGGTCCCAGCATACGACGTATCTCCTCCGTTGCTTCACCATGATTCATATTCTTCTTTTGTTTCAACACGCGGTAAAGGGTTTGCAGGTAACGGGCATCATCAATACCTTCACGCGTTCCCTCCCATCCCACGGTCCGATACCACTCGACGTTATCACCGAATCGATCTCCGTTTTTGGGATACACGACATAGAGATGGTTGGTGTTCCAGTCGTAGCAAAAGGTGGTGATATTGTTCAGTTCACCCATATTGCTGTAGTACCATGCCATAATGCCCGTTTTGTAACGGGGGTTTTTGGGTGGCATGGAACGAATCTGGACGTAATTCCAATGGATATTGTTGCGATACCATCGCCGCATCTCGGGATTTTGCACGTAGGCTTTCACCGTGTGTGTCCCGGGATCGAACGTGTAGGTGATATGCTGCCAGAAGCGCCGACTCTGGAACCCGGTATGCCCGAACCAGCGGCGTTTCTGTTTCGTCGTGCTGAAACGCAACCGGCTGCCAGCCTCCGGATAGAAATCGTATCCCATCCCGAACATTGCACCTTTGCCGCGATACCAGAGGCTGATCGTATAGCCTTCGGACAGATCGATTGATTTTTGTGTCCGTTGTCCTTCCACGGGTGCGAGATGTTCGTCGATTCCATTGAACCGCATGGCGTGGCCGGTGTGACCTTTCACATGCTCGGGCGTGCCGACGATTTTCAGGTGATTTTCGTTGCCGCTGGAATCGGCGATAATGCCCTCTTGCGTCGGAGATTCGAAGTTGTAGTAGGCGAGCAGCTTGCCTTTAGCCGGCGCTTTGTATTGCTCTCCCAGTTCCCGATCGCTGAGAGCACGGTTGTAAATCCGCACTTCATCGATTTCGCCGTCGAAATGATAATTCTTTCCGCCCCGGAAAGCTCCGATCATGGGAAGGGGCGCGAAAGCCAATTTTCCTTCGTACGACGCTGACATCACAGATGGTTCCTGGTACATGTCATGGATTTTTAGCCCGAACGCTTTGTGGTCGATATGTCCCTCCCAGTCGACCGCGTTGCGCGTGGACCAGGTTTCCAGACCGGCCTCTTTGGCCAGTCCAGCCGCGTAAGCGGTCCAGCGGCGGCGCCAGGGTGTGCCGTCCGGTTCGTCAACGGGGAACACAAACAGTTTCAGCCCCATATTTTCGGTGATACGTTTTACTTTCCGGAATCCCTGGACGGCGAGGCTGCGTATTTTCTTCTGGAGTCTGGCGGCCCGACGGGCGGCGATCTTTTCGGCGGGCTCTTTGTCCTGTGGCTCAGCAACCAGTTCGTCCGCGAGATTCTCTCCGACCGCATCGTCTTTGCCCGGGCCGAAATCGGATCCTTTCAGGTCCTGGTCGGCTTTTTTTATGGCCCGTTTGTTTTCAATCTTTTTTCGGAGGAATTCTTTCAGGGTCGGCAGGTCTTTGACGGGATCTTTGGTGTCGATGTTCAGGTGATTGGCTATCGTTTTGAGCAGGCTCCCGGCGATACCCGTATCCGCGACTTGAAGCCGCAGCCCGGCTTTTTTCAGCGCTTCGACGGCTTTTTTGTAGTCCGAGGTATCGACCTGCAATTCCCCGTCCTCGGTGATACTGAATTTGAACGATGCCCCGCACGTGCGAACCAACCCGGCATATCCATGCTGTTTGATATCCTTGAGACACGCCACGTTTTCGGGTTTCCAGATGGGCGACCAGGTCAGCCGCCACATCCAGTAATCCGACCGTGCCGGAGCGAGTTTAAAAGGCAGGACCCGCAGCTTCAGAGGAATGGTCAGCAGAGGTTTCCCGGCGGAGAGCACGCTGATTTTGCCGCGATACACGCCTGGAGTCTGATCGCCAGGGACGCGGATATCGACGTAGAACCGCTGGCTCAGGCCCGCATTGAGCGCTGGCTTTTTCTCGCTGAGCGGGATCAACAATTCGGGAGAATGCCGTTGCCATTTCTCCGGGACGAACGGCATACGGGCGAGGAATCCGGCTTCCCCGAGAGATTCGCGTTTCAGGGGGGTGATGGCGAAAATTTTGGCGTTCTTGGACGTGATTGACGTGGCGTTTTTTGGGGCCGACAGATTCGTGATGCGCACGTCGAGTTCGGGCAGATTTTTCAGGGCATGCAGGCCAAAACTGACGGGTTCGTATTCCCCGGCGCAAGCGCGAATTTCAAGCGGTCCTTCGATCAGCTGATCGGGCTGAGGAGGTTGCCAGGGGAAGGTCAGTTTCATCCAGTCTTCGTGCCAGGGGAGGGCACCGTTCGGAGCGGAGACGACGGTTATGTCCCGGAAATGGACCTGCGAACGGTTCTCGGGGACACTGATGGTGATGGTATGATTTCCCTTTTCGAGTTGCGGAAGGCGGAATGTGTGCTGGTAGTAGTGCGCGAACCACGGCCTCCAGGCGAAACGCCCCACGGCACTGGCCTGTTTGTCTGTTCTGCTGGTACTCATGTACTCGAGGTCACGTTTCAGCAACCAGGTGCGCGATTTGGCGTCGAAGATCGGGACTGCTACTTCGTTCTCTGGCCCGGCAAAAATCATTTCCGCCGGCCGCAGGACATCAAGGTCTTTCGGCGTGAGTGTTTCACCGTCAAGTCCCATTGTCCAGCAATTTTCGGCAAGTTGTGATACGGGTGGAAGCGTCGCACGTTTTGTGAAATAGGCAGCGTAACGGCTCGC
>JAGXLK010000073.1 GCA_018334735.1 Planctomycetota bacterium
GATCGCGTCGAGCACCTGACGGGATTAGGGCGGGCATGCGGGGAAACCCAGTTAAATTCCCCCACCCAGGACAAAATTCACTCACAGATGTTTGAGCATGGTGACGTGATATACTGTGGCACCTGCGACGGCCACGCGTCCTATATCAAACCCTACCAGGGCGGTTATTGGTTGGCGATCAATAAACGTACTGGAAAAGTTCGCAACCTCGGCAGGACGATTACTCGCGACGGTTTGATCTGCGTGGGGCACGATCCCGTGCGGAATCTTCTGTATGGGTTGGGCAACCACAAAGGCCTTCTGTCGGTATTTGATCCGGAGACGCGGACCGAGCGGGTGCTTGGATTTCCGTGGAAAGGCAGCGGGGCCGCCTGGCCGCGGGGACTGACCATGATGATCACAAAAGACGGTCGGGTCTACGGATTCCGCCACCCTCACTTAAGCGTCTGGGAATATAACCCCGCAACAGGCAAAAGCAGAACGCTGGACATTGATGTGCCTTTGCCGGAGGAACTGACCGGTGACAACGTCACTGAAAAACTTCGCAAACAGTGGAAGAACAGCGCCGGTCACCTGACGCGCTGGAACGAAAAAGATCAGTGTTTCTATTTTATTCGAAGTTTTGATGAAGCCATTTCACGGTTCTATCCGCCGGAAAACGGCAAACCGGGTCGTATCGAAATTATTCGAAGTCTTCATCCGGACATCCCCCGGCTGTGGGGCAACCGGCCGGCATCCTGCACTTTACGTATCCACGATCGAACCGTCTGGTATACGCCCTGTACAGGATGGGGCGGGGTGACGCATCTGGTGAGCTACCATCTCGACACAAAGGAGTTTCGCCACTACGGACCGATCGTGGTGGAGAAAGGGCGGAGGGTCAGTGAGTGTCACAGCATGGAAGTGGGGCCGGATGGAAAGCTGTATCTGGTTGCTTTCGTCTACAGTATCAAGGGGGAAGATCCCGTTCGGAGGAACGGTATGCGAGGCGATTATCCCTTCCATCCGCGTTTTGTGGTTATCGACCCCGACAAACATCTGAAGTCGGGGGGAAACGGGAAGTAGCGTTAGACCCCGGGGCCGCGTTCTGAACTCCAGCTCCGCAGAGCGGCGCTGAAGTCCAGTCCGGTTCTCGGGCGGAGAAAAGGTCAACATCGCAAATTCCTTCCTGGTAATCCATTGAATGAATCCAGGCCCCCCGATCGTTTATCATAATAATTCGCATTCGTCTTACTGGAGATCGATGATGGGATTGCCACAGCGGATCCTGCCTGAAAAAACAAAACGTTCGAAATCGCGCGCCATTGTGCAGGGCATATCGGAATGGATGTGCTACTACGCAAATTATGGCGTGGAATGTCCCGGTGTGCTGGCGATCGATGAATGTATCGAGAAACATGTTGAGAAGGGCATCGACCAGATTGTTTGGAACTGCGGTCGGTCTGTGGTGGATTACTGGTCGGATCTTGCTCACACGACTGAGATGTGCGAGGAAAGCACGGTTGTTGGGGGAAACGACTGGTCATTCGTACGTAACGTTATGGACCGCGTTTGCCCGCTCTGCCGGGCAATTGAAATCTGCCGGCGCAAGGACATTCCTTTGCTGGGGCGGCTGGGGATGAATCGCCATTATGGCGGGGAAAAACACGCCGGTGTAACCTCTCGTTTCGCCCGGGAGCATCCCGAGTGGCATGAGAAGACGCGTCCCGGAAAAAGAGTTCCTGGGAAACTCTGTTACGGTATTGAAGCAGTTCGACGTGAGCGGATCGACATTCTTCTTGAGATTCAACGTGTTGGCGTGGACGCACTTGTTCTTGATTTTTGTCGCCAGATACCCATTTTGTTGTACCATGAATCTCTGGTTGAAGCATATATGAGAGAAACCGCGGAAGATCCACGTAAAATCCTCTCGATAGAGCCTGAAGAGCACCGTGAGTGGTTTCAGTGGCGGGCGGATATTTTGACCGGGTTTATGGAAGAACTTCGGCAGGAGGTGCGGGATCAGGAAAAGAAACTTGGGCGAGAGTGCCAGATCATTGCGCGTGTTCCCGACAGCGTGGAATGGGTCAACGTTGCGTGTGGGCTTGACGTGGAACGCTGGTGCCGGAGGGATTTAATTGATGCGACGATGCTCAGCCCATTTCCGATTTGCATCGACGATCCAGAACGCGCCCCAGAATGGCATGTGAAAACTGCTCATCGTTACGGAAAATCATGTATTGGTGGTATTGGGTCGTTAAAGCTTATCCGCAACGGTGAGACGCGCAATACCGGTTTCTACCATCCCCAGCCGGTTTACGAACTTGCGCGGGAACAGTATGAAGCCGGAGTTGATGCCATGAGTTTGTACCAGAGTGAGACCCTCGTGCGGATGGATTATCTGAGTGAGTTTCTCAAAGACCTGGGCGAAAGATCTATTGTGGCAGAAAAGGCCAGAGGACTACCTCGACCGAAATTGCCGGAAGACTATATGATAGGAATGGACTGGCACACCCGGCAGCGTCACAGCGTGAGCGTTGAGAAAGCAGGGGATGATGCGTTTTGAGAATCTTAGCGGAGAAATGAGATCCGTTTGTTCTTGGGGTAATGGGGCGGATCTTTTCTGTTCTTTTGAACGTATCATTGAATCATGAAGGGCAGAGCTGTATGGTCACGCTGTTCAGATTCATTTTGTTTTGTTCTCTGGCCCGGACCCATTATGAATCCTGCCATTAAAGTTTTGTTTTTTTTTGTGGATCTCGTCCTACCGGTATTCGTTGGATACATGTTGGTTCGGAAAAGCCGACTGCGGCCGAAGTCAATGGACTGGATGATGACCGCTGCGATCGTGGGCGTGCTTCCATTCCTGGCGTGGCTCAGCTGTTGGGCTATCGAACTCGAGATGCGACTTATCTGGTTGCCTGTGCTTGGCGTTGCTATGCAGATAGTGCCGGGAACCCTGGGGTTCATGCGGTCGCATTTCAAATCTCATAACGAACTGGAACGGGGCAGTTACGTTATATCGACTATTCTTTCCAACAGGGGAGTTGTTGGTGGGCTGGCCGTATTTATTCTCTTCGGGGAAGAAGCTTACGGGTATAACCGGCTGATTATTCTGCTCGGGCTGCCGATTATGCTCGGCGTGTGGTATCCATTGGCACGTTATTTTCACTCAAGCCACTACGAAAGTTCCGGCCAGGAATCGTTCCTTTCGATGTTTGTCGATAAAAAACAAATACCTCTGCTGGGTGTGGGGCTCGGCTTTGCGCTCAGCGCGTTCGGGGTCGAACGACCTGAGATTCTGGGGCTGGCATTTCAAGGATTGGTCCATTTCATCCCGTGGATGCTGCTGCTTCCCGTCGGCGCTTCTCTGGATTTCAGGGCGATGTCCGAATATTGGCGCGACATCCTGGATATTTTCCCGCTGAAATTTGTCATTACTCCTCTGGTTTTGTACGCTCTGGGCAGGTCGGTCGGATTGGAAGGTGTGCCGCTGGCGACGGTTGTGGTGACGGCGGCTTCTCCGACGGCCATCAATGCGGTCATTACGAGTAAACTTTTCGAGCTTAATTTACATCTGGCTATGACGGCTTTCGTGTTGACCACAATCGTATATCTGACGGTGATGTTTCCAATTTTCTTAATAGGGAGCTGGCTGTTGGGCGGGTGACAGAACGCATAATTTGACGGCAGGGAGAAAATAATGGAAGAAGGAAGATTCCGGAAAGCTCTTTTGCGCGGGGAAACGACTTTCGGCACGTGGGTCCAGATCGGAGATGGCACTGTCGGGGAGATCCTGGCTGAAGTTGGTTATGACTGGATTGCTGTCGATTGCGAACATACAGAGATTCACGTGGAAGGTTTCACGCGGGTTGCACGATCTGTGTTTCGGCGCGGAGCAACTGTTCTCGCGCGGGTACGAGAAAACGATACACTTGCCATCCGTCAGGTGCTTGATGCAGGCGCGGAAGGAGTGATCGTGCCTCTGGTCAATACTGCAGACGAGGCTGCCCGCGCTGTGGCGGCTGCTAAATACCCACCGGATGGCGTCCGTGGTTTTAGTTTCTCACGGATGAATAACTGGGGCCAGGATTTCGACCAGTACGCCGAAACCGCAAATGAAAATACCGCCGTGATCGTGATGATCGAGTCACAACAGGCCGTGGAAAATATCGAGGACATTCTCGTTGTGGAAGGTGTGGACGGCGTCTTTATCGGTCCATACGATATGAGCGGCTCATACGGCATCCCGGGTCAAACCGACCACCCTGCGGTGAGAGAAGGATGCCGGAAAGTTGTGACAGCCTGCCAAAACGCCGGCAAAGCCGCCGGGCTTCACGTTGTCCGCCCCGAAGCGGAAAGAATTGAGCGTGCGATAGAAGATGGTTACACTCTCATCGCACTGGGGGTTGATACGGTTTTCCTGGCCCGGGAGGCCCAAAAAGCCCTGAAAATTGCCCGCGATCGTTAATATCAAGATCTCGTGGGAGTGAGTGCTGCCGGGGGCGGCTACTTCGTTTTCGCAGCCGCGGAAGCGTCGCTCCACCGGTCCCGCTATTGCGGCGGGCGATCCTGACGCTGTTTTTTGCCTTATCTTGCTGGTTCGCCTTCCTGGCAAAATAGCACACGACACGTGAGGCAAAAGGATAGATTGGAGATTACACAGACGTATCGCGTGATTTCTAAGTCGAGTAAAAAAATAGTCTGACAAGGAGTCGACGATGAGTGTTGCTGAGTTTTATGTCGCACCCGATGGAAACGATGATTGGTCCGGTCTTCTGGAAGCACCCCGGTCCGACGGTCAGGACGGTCCTTTCGCCACACTTGACCGCGCACGCCGCGCCGTGCGTGAGCTTCTGGATTCGGGGCTGGATCGGGATGTCATAGTTTTTCTTCGCGGCGGACTCTACGAAGTGGGCGAAACGGTAGTATTCGGGCCTGAAGACTCGCCGACGAAACGCTTTTCAGTCACCTACGCCGCCTACCCCGGCGAGAGGCCGGTTCTGAGCGCTGCGGAGAAAATCGACCAGTGGCGTCCACTTCCTGAAAACGAAGTGCCGGCGGGAATGCCAGAGAAAGCTGCCAAAAATGTATGGATCGCCGACCTCGACGAGGTGCGCGATGGCCGGTGGCGTTTTCATGCCCTGTATGACGGAGAAAAACGCTTGCCCCGGGCGAGCACCGAGTCTTTTGAACCATTGACGCCGGAACAAGAGGGGGAGCTGAAGGATAAGCGGACGCTGTATTTCCCCGAGGGACAGCTCCGTCGATGGCCTCACCTCGAAGATGTCGAGCTGGTCATCCGGCCGCACCATCCCTGGGTGTTGAATATTCTTGGAATCGAAGAGGTTGACGAGGAGGAGGGCGTTGCCCGCACAACAATCCCCGGGACCTACGAACTGCGTCCCGTCTCAAAATGGGCGAGGGGACCCGAAGGATTGGCGGGGCCGGCGTGGGTCGAAAACGTGCCGGAGGGAATGACAGCACCCGGCCGGTGGTTTCTGGACGGCCGGTTGGGACGCCTTTACTTCTGGCCCCGCGGAGAGGAACCCGGCCAGGATATTCGCGCCGCACGGACCCGCGAGGTCATCCAGATCGACGGCGGGGAACAGCCCGACAGGCCGGTCCGCCATCTGGTCTTCGACGGAATTACGTTCACGCACGGCGACCGGGATGTGTGGGCCGAAGGCGATGCCGGGATCCAGCACGACTGGGAGATGCTTGATAAAGACAACGCTCTGGTCCGATTTCGGGGGGCCGAAGATTGCCGGGTGAAGGATTGCACTTTCAGAAACAGTGCAGGAACGGGGGTGCGGCTGGATCTGCACTGTCAGCACAACACCGTCGAAAGTTGCGAATTCGCGCATCTGGGCGGCACGGGCATCCTCCTGTGCGGGTTCGGACCCGGCCACCTTGACGTGAACCATGACAACGATATTCTGGACAACCACGTCCACCACTGCGGCGAGATCTACTGGCATAATGCCGGCATATTCGTCTGGCAGAGCGGTCATAACCGGATCGCGCACAACCTTGTTCATGACACGCCCTATAACGCGCTTGTTTTGAGCGGCGTTCGGCCGGGATTCTTTACTCAACCCGAGCGGCGGGAATGCGGACGGACGATCCGGTTCGATGAGATCGGCGGCCCGGGCAGGAAACCGTATGAGGATATACAGCCCCTGCTGCACTGCCGCGACAATCTGGTGGAATACAATGAAATCCACTCCGCCGTGCAGACGCTCTGGGATGGGAACGGAATCTATATCTCCGGGACCGGGCCGCAAAATGTCGTCCGTCGGAATTATTTGCATGACATTCTGGGACGCGGGACGATGTCAGCTCTGCGGATGGATGACTGGCAGATGGATACGCTGATTGAGGAGAACATCATCTGGAATTGTGTCAATGTGGGGATCATCCTCAAAGGGGTGAACCGGATCGAGCGAAATATCATCGCCGGGATGTCAGAGGTCGATCAGAATGGTTTCGAAGCGCCCGTGAAAGGCTATATCGCGTTGCGTCACACCGGCGATCCGACCAGCGAAGATTCGCGGATTCGGGGGAACATCTTCTGTCACGGGGGCGAGGGCGCTCCGTTCTACGAGGAAGATCGGGCGCCGATTGCACTTTCGGATCTCGATGTGGATTTCAACCTGTACTTCTCCGCAGATGACATGAAGGCGGTTGAGCAGGGTCTGGAAGAGCGACGGGCGCGGGGACTCGATACTCACGGAATTGTCGCCGATCCAGAATTCGCCGACTTCGAGAGCGGCGATCTTCGGATAGCCGCAGATTCTCCAATATGGAAGGTCCTGAGCGAGCAATTCAACATTTCACTCGCCGGACAGAGACTGTGGTCTACGGGGGAGGGGGAACAATAAAAGGGCTTAACCGCGCGCACAAAGCTCGCACTGCCGGCGACCAGTGACCCCAAATTTCAGCCTCTGCACCATCCCCCACATCCTGCCGCCCGCAGCCCCCGCACGCAAAAAATTCCGGGGGGAACAAAGCGGAGGAGATGCTTTTACGGCGGAGATGCCGGTGCAAATTGGTTGGAAGCTGGAAAACCGGCGCAATTATCGCGCCAAACACTATTGATGCTGTCCCCGGGATTCGCGAACTTTCCGGCAATCCGGTGCCGGGGATTGTATTTTCAACATGTTCCCCATTTCTGGGCAAAGTCCATTAATCCGTCGCTCCCTCTGAACCCACAAAATCAAATGGAACGGACCACTAATATCATTTCCCCCAGCGTGCGTTGCCATAAGCTCAGGTCGCCCCCGTGGTCTTCTGCCGTCAACGTACGCAACTCTGTGAGCAATTTCCGCCGTGCCTCACGGACCTTGCTCTTCTGATCCTTCTTGCGTTCCAGCTCCTCCAAGATGCGTTGCGCCAAGAACGCCCGCCATGCGGTCCTTTCACGTCAAAGCTGTACCGTGCCATGTTCAGGAAGTGGCTGAACCCGATTCGTTTTCCGCTGCCATTTGTCACGGTCAGGAGCACTACAACAGGCTCCCCTTGTCGTACTTCTTCCTCACGCACGCGAATGCTCAGTTCACACCCGTGCTCCCCCTGTGATCCGTCACTGGGCTGACCAAGCGGCGGTGGCGCTGAAGGCGCCTCCATTTGCCCTGCGCACAAGGCCGCCGCCAACCAGCACATTATACCAAAGGGTACCCCCGAGATTGGTAGGTGAAGTGTTGTCATTCTCATGGTCGCTTTCTCCTCTCTATAGGAACCATACCGGAGAGTCTCAATCGGCGGTGTGTTACTCGTCCGTATTTGTCCACTCCGGTAAATCGTCTGGAAACTTGTACTTCCATATCGGATACAGGCCGAAAACACCCCCCGAAAATCGCATGTAAGGCCCTCTGAGAGGGTGTTTATTGTCGTATCCTGTTATTTTGCAGCGACATGCGATGGTACGTCCCCCTTAGCATAGTTCCAGATCCTCTTAATCTTCGTCACCTTTGCTGTTGCTGTCTTTGTCCTCCGTCTTGATCGCATTCTCCCCTTCATGGTTTTCATACATGGCATTTGCCAGCTTCGCTATTGGTTCCGGGACCTTATCATCAAGCGCAATCTGGCGCAGTAAGCCGGATCGTTCATCGATGTCTAAATCCTCCAGAGTATGCAAAGCCTGTTTCGCAACCAGGTAACCATCTTTTTTCTCCCCATTGCTGATCCACTGGATCTTTGATTGGTCATGCACCAGCTCCATCAACTCGGGAACATCTTCTTTTCTGGCCACAAACATGCTTAAAGCCTTGGCTTTTTTAACGGCATTTTTGCTCTCAAAAGCTTGTCGTTTCACCTTGCTGCGCATTTCATCGTAACGTGGCATGAAACCCTCGTATATTTCGGCGTGCTTGAATGCCATCCGGACAGCCGAATAGACATATGGATACTCGTACAAGATTTTTCCACCTTCAAGGGCTTCATCCATTAGAGATTCCGCAATATCGGGATGATACCTGTAAAGTAACCAACCGTTGTCCCGCGTTTGGCGACTTTTAAAAAAAGAAATAAGTTTGCCATCTTTTTTGCTCTTTTCATAAAGCCTTCGGCTTACTGGACGAGGGG
>JAGXLK010000074.1 GCA_018334735.1 Planctomycetota bacterium
AGGCACGTTTTACAGACGGTGGGCAGTTTGGACTTGGCGCCGAAATTGGTATCAGTACCAACAAACTCCACGCCCGCGGCCCTATGGCGCTGGAAGAGTTGACCACTTATAAATGGACCATTGTGGGCGATGGTCAACTGAGGAGCTAATTTTGGGCACAACAGAACAAAAGGAATCGAACCCGCAGCCGGACCGAGTGGGTTTGCTCGCTGGAAACGGACGTTTTCCGATAGAGTTCGCACGGGCAGCGTCCCGCCACGGGGTTTCCGTTGTGGCAATTGGACTCAAAAAAGAAACTTCTCCCGAACTTGAAAATTACGTTGATGAAATTCACTGGACGGGTCTTGCGAAACTGGGTAAGTGGATCAAAATTTTTAAAAGCGCCGGGGTAGAACACGCGGTAATGTGTGGTGGGGTCGAAAAATCCAAAATGTACCCGAATATTACGCGATATATGCCGGATTTGCGTTCGATGAAGGTGTGGTATGAAAATGCACGGTCACGGGCAGATCATACGCTGCTGGAGGCGGTAGTAAAAGAATTCAAACAGGAAGGAATTGCTATAGAAAGTTCGGTTCTTTACTGTCCCGACTTGCTTGCTGAAGAAGGTGCCCTCACAAAACTTGAACCTTCCGATGAACAATGGGAGGATATCCGTTTTGGTTGGCCCCGCGCAAAGGAAATTGCCAGGATGCAGATTGGCCAGACGATCGTTGTGAAAGACCGGGCCGTCATTGCCGTAGAAGGTATGGACGGGACAGATGCTACGATAAAACGTGGGGGGCGCATCGCCGGTGAAGGAACGGTTGTCATCAAGGTTGCCAAAGAAAACCACGATCCTCGCTTTGATATTCCGTGCATTGGTCCCGAAACCGTCAATGTTCTGAGCGAGGCGGGAGCGGCCGTGCTGGCTGTTGCAGCGGGAAACACGATTGTCCTGGATGACGATGCTACGACCGCCCGAGCTGAGAAAGCCGGTGTTGTGATCACTGCTGTGAGCCCTGAACAAATTGGCGACGGTGACGAAAGCCGCGAAAGCTAACCATGCGAATCATCAGCGGGAAAGCCGGTGGGGTGCGACTTGAGACAACGGACTCCGGGCAATTGCGGCCGATGCTTGGACGTGTCCGCGAGGCGCTTTTTAATATCGTCCGATTCGAGTTGCCGGGGGCTCCCGTGTTGGATTTATTCGCAGGTTCCGGCTCTCTGGGCTTGGAAGCCGTAAGCCAGGGAGCCGCGCATGCCGTTTTGGTCGAATCAGAACCTGATTTAGTGCAGCTGATAGAAAAAAATATCGACCGGTGTGGATTTGGCAAACTCACTTCGGTTGTGCACCGTAACTTTTTCTTCCTGCCTATGAGGCCCGCGCCGGGAGAAAAACTTCCCGCTGATATTGTCTTTGTTGATCCGCCGTATGTTTTTATAGAAGATCCTAACAAAAGAGATGAGTTGTTCCAGATTCTGGACCGCATGGTCGGGCATTGGATTGGCCAGGGCGGGCTGGTAGTCCTTCACCACGCACCAATGGCGGGAGCGCTGTGGCCAACGCGGCGTTTCCGGGAATTAGAAAAACGTGTTTACGGTAGAAGCCAGCTGACGTTTTTCCAGGCGGAAAGAGAGCATGAGGATGGTTCGCAAGAATGATCCGGAGCTGGTTCTGGAAGCTCCGGCAAAGATAAATTTATGGCTGCACATTGTCGGGAAACGGGACGACGGTTATCACGAGCTTCGGACCGTGATGCAGGCGGTGACCATTTTGGACGAACTGCGTTTTTGGCGCCGGGATGATGGGGAAGTAGTTCTGGAAGCGAAAGGGGAGGGGTTGCCGCATGATCAGGAGAATCTTGTTGTAAAGGCGGCATGTAAACTGCAGGAAGAAACCGGAACTGATTTTGGCGTGACAGTGGAACTGACTAAATCAATACCTGTTGGGCGGGGCCTGGGGGGCGGTAGCAGCGACTGTGCGGCAACACTTAAAGCCCTGAACGAGTTGTGGGAGCTGGAATTGTCCCATAAACAAATCTGCATGTTGGCTGCAGAACTAGGCAGCGATGTCCCGTTTTTTCTGTGGAGAGGTACGGCTTTGTGCGAGGGGCGGGGCGAGGAAGTGGAACCAATCTCGATCGGTGGGGTCGTGAATTACGTCATCATTGTCCCGGCCGTTTCAATCAGTACCAAGGACGTTTATGAGGCATATTCGACAGGCTTGACAAGGCCGGTGCCGACAGGTACCATAACTACCATGCTGCACGCTTTAGACAAATGTGATGCAGTCGAAATCGGACGCAATTTACGTAATGATCTTACTCATCCGGCTCTGGAGGTGTGTCCGGAACTCGCGCGGATTCGTCACGAAATTTCCCGGATGCAGAAAACACAAAGCAGCACAGGTTTCGGGCTGACGGGAAGTGGTTCGAGTTTTTTTACAGTTCATACGAATGGGCGAGAAGCGCGACAAATGGCGTATCGTGTCGAGGAAGAGCTGGGCGTAACCGCTCTGGCGGTTACGACTTATTGACCCTGAGTGGACGTTTGCTTCATTGAAAATGGGTGATACAACCTTGGAAATTACCGAAGTCAGAGTAAAATTGTTGAGAGGACGTTCTGATAGGCTCCGTTCGTTCTGCAGTATTACAATCGATGACGAATTTGTGGTGCATGATTTGCGGGTTATCGACGGCCGTAAAGGTATGTTCGTGGCCATGCCGAGCCGGAAACTGAGTGATAATTGTCCAAAGTGCGGGGGCAAAAACCACCTGCGGGCTAAGTATTGTAACGATTGTGGTGCCAAGCTTGACCCCGATCGTGCAAAAGGCCGGGATAAATATCACGTTGACGTTGCTCATCCGATAGTTACACCCTGCCGGGAGAAGATTCAGGAAAGAGTTCTGACGGCCTATAAAGAGGAACTCGAAGCGAAAAAACGCGCCGAAGAGGAGGAAGAAACGGAAACAGTAGTGTCGGATGAGCCGGAATCTACAGAACCTGTGGAACAAAAAGAAGAGCCTGAAGAAGTTGAAAAGTACGAAGAAGAAGAAGTCGAATTCGAGCCAGATGATACGGAAGAGGCGGAATCGGAGACATTGGAAGAACCGGTTCCTTCGCCGGAGAGCGAAGAATTAAGTTCGCCCGAAGAGATTGAATCAGAGCCACCGCCTTACCCCGGTTCTGAAGACGAACAAGAGATGCTGGAGGATACGGAACAAGACGAAGAAACTGACTCGCAATTTGAAGCCGAAAGTC
Organism: Planctomycetota bacterium; assembly: GCA_018334735.1. Next base: position 3,244 of record JAGXLK010000074.1, read on the forward strand.
TGGAAAAGGCCGAGGAAGAAGACGTAGGCGAAGAGGAATCGAGCGGTTTCGGAGATGGTATCTTCTGAATCCCCCGAATCCTGGTACGATCGAGTCGGCTTTCGAATGGCGATCAAAGGCAAACTGGGAGTGCCCATGAGGGTACTTCCCTTTTTCTATAAGAAGTGCTGCGTGAAAAAAATGAAGTGACCGGATTTCGAAAGTTAATGCAAGGCTGAACTGGAATGGGAAAACAGGGCACAACAATACTGATCGATTCGCTGAAGGAAGCGGGAGTCGAAACTATTTTCGCGCTCCCCGGCGGTTCCGTTATACCGCTTTTTGATGAGCTTTATGAAGACCCGCTGAATGTCGTGCTCACAAGACATGAGCAGGGAGCAGGGCATATGGCCGATGGTTATGCTCGCGCAACCGGTAAAGTCGGCGTGTGCTTGACGACAAGTGGACCGGGAGCCACAAACCTTGTGACTGCTCTCGCAACCGCTTACATGGATAGTGTGCCTGTTGTTGCCCTGACCGGTCAGGTTAAAACACACCTCATCGGTAACGATGCATTCCAGGAAGCCGATGTCACGGGTATCACCCGTCCTGTTACAAAACATAATTACCTGGTGAAAGATGTGAAAGATCTTGCACGCACCGTGAAAGAAGCTTTCCACATCGCTTCCACCGGAAGCCCCGGGCCGGTTTTGATTGATCTGCCCGTGGATGTTACAACAAATGAAGTGGACGGTGAACCTGAGGACGAGATGGGACTTTCCGGTTATAAGACTATACTTGAAGGACATGCAGGGCAGATTAAAAAGGCCGCCGAGGCCATTAATGAGGCGGAAAAGCCGGTCCTTTACGCGGGGGGCGGAGTTATCCTCAGTGGCGCCTCTGAAGAATTGACTGAACTGGCGCGCAAAGCCAACTTGCCGGTCACAACCACCCTGATGGGTCTCGGAGCTTTCCCCGAGGACCATCCGCTCGCGCTACGAATGCTCGGGATGCATGGTACCGTGTACGCCAATTACGCCGTCCAGGAATGTGACCTTTTGATATCAGTGGGAGCAAGGTTTGATGACCGTGTAACCGGTAAACTTTCGTCTTTTGCTCCCCACGCAAAGATCATTCATATCGACATATCTCCCGCATCAATTGGAAAAAGTGTGGCCGTGGATATCCCGGTCGTGGGAGATGCGCGGACAGTTCTCAAAGAATTGATAAAGGTTGTTAAAAGTGGTGAACGCGAAAAGTGGCTTGAACAGATTGCGGATTGGAAAGAACGTTTCCCGCTGGAATATGACCAGGAAACATCCGAAGTCAAACCGCAATACGTGATGGAACAAATCCATGAAGTCACAGACGGAAATGCTATTATTGCCACAGATGTCGGTCAATGCCAGATGTGGGCTGCCCAGTACTTTACGTACTCCCGGCCGCGGACTTATCTGTCGTCCGGCGGACTCGGAACCATGGGCTACGGTCTGCCGGCTGCAATCGGTGCCCAGGTGGGTTGTCCCGATGACTCTGTCTGGCTTGTTGCCGGCGATGGTTCGCTGCAAATGAATATTCAGGAACTCAGCACGGCTGTAATCCAGAAACTTCCTGTTAAAATCGCTCTGTTAAACAACGGTTATCTCGGAATGGTTCGCCAGTGGCAAGAACTTTTTTATGATAGACGCTACTCCCATACGGAACTCGGAAGCGGAAACCCCGATTTCTGTAAACTGGCTGAGGCCTATGGGGCGGTCGGTATTGGAGTCGATGATAAGGAGGGGGTTCGCCCTGCTCTGGATGCGGCGATGAAAGTAGATGACAAACCCGTCCTTATCGATTTCCACATTAAACCGGAAGAAAACGTATTCCCGATGGTGCCGGCAGGAGAAGCAATCGACCGAATGCTCAGCGGTATGGCTTGAAGAAAAAGAGGCTAGCCTGAAAAATGGAATGTTCGGATATGAAAAAACACATACTTTACGCGTTGGTTGAGAACAAACCCGGCGTTCTTGCCCGAGTTGCCGGTCTGTTCAGTGCGCGAGGCTTCAACATCGATAGCCTGGCTGTGGGAGAGACTGAGGACCCTGAACTGAGCCGCATGACGATCGTTGTGGCCGGTGATGTTGCCGTCCTCGAACAAGTGCGCAAACAACTGGAAAAACTCGTTAACGTGGTTAAAGTCCAGGATTTCAGCAAGACAACTGTAATAGAGCGAGATCTGTTACTGGTAAGGGTCGAAGCCGGACCCGATAAGCGAGGGCAGATCATAGATCTTGCGAAAATCTTCCGAGCGAAAATCGTAGACGTGGGGCAGTCAGAAGTTGTAATCGAAGTCGTCGGGACCGAAAAAAAGGTGGAAGCTCTGCTGGATCTGCTGCGCCCTTATGGGGTCGTGGAAATGGTGCGTACGGGCCGTATCGGTATGGCGCGTTCTTCTCGCCAATGACCCCAGTGATTTTCAATCCATTTTTTCAGGGAACCCAGCTTTTAGTATTCTTCCTCCGACCTCCCGAAGGACAGTGGCATCTTCGGGATCAATGGCCCCGTCGGGTAGCGGTCCGGTATTGAGCAGCAGGTTGCAATCATCTTGCCGGGCTTTCCCCAAAGTCTGCCAGACGTCCGTTTCATCCTTATGCTCGCCTGCTTTCTCCGCCATGTAGCCCCAGGAACCGGGACACATGGTTGTGCAGATCTCAACGGGAGTATCATCTGTCTCCACCGCATCGTGTTCGGGAGCCTTAAAATCTTCTGTGCCAAGTAGCCCCTGTTTGTACGAAACAAGTACCTGCGGCTGCAGACTGTGGATTTTGTCATACAGTTCCTGGCACCTGAATTTGCTGTAATCACCCGACAGAGGCGTCGCTATACCGTCCAACCAGATCCCCGCCATTGGCCGATAGTTTCGCAGTAGTTCCTCAATCTGAGTGCTTACGAAATCGACATATTCATCAAGATTGTGTTCGTCTCCACACGCATATACCGGTTCGGGTTCGTCGTACTCGGGTCGCGCGGAGCCGCCCCATTCATCGTTGTTAGGCGCGTGCGGGTGACGCCAGTCCCGACCATGGGAATAGTAGCAAAAAAAACCAAGCCCCTTCTTGTTACAGGCCTCGCAAAGCTCTCCGATCAAATCCCTCCCGGCGGGGGAGTTAACGCTGTTAAAATCATTTGAGTCAGAATCCCAGAGACAAAACCCCTCGTGATGCTTGGAAGTTATGTTGATGTATTTCATCCCCGCTTCGAGGGCGAGATCCGTGATCTGGTCGGGGTCGAACGCCTCGGCCGTGAAATCGTCCTTTAACCTTTCATATTCTGCAACGTGAATTTTCTCGCGATACATGACCCACTCATGTCGTTCCAATAAGCTGTAAAGTCCGTAGTGCATGAAAAGGCCGTATTTCGCGTCTCGAAACCACTGAAGGGCGGCCCCACGTGGATTCTGTTCGTAAATTTCCTGGTAGTCGTTGAGGTAATTCGGGCACTGAGACATTTATCGGCTCCTGGTTGTCGTTTGCTGGGGCTCGAAATTCTTCTGGCTTTCCTGGGTAACACCCTCTTTGCCGGGTTTTGCTTCAATGGAGCAAGGGATCCATGTTTTCTCGCGGTGCGACCGATAAATTCCCAGAACAACATCGACGGCATGACGGGCGGATTCCGCCGGAACGTATGGTTCTCGACCATTGCGAACCGCTTCAATAAAATCTGCAATTTGTGCGGGATGGCCCACACCGTAGTAACCTTTCGAAGCAGCGGCCGAGTCCTCAAGCTCACCGCTGGCGAGTTTGTCCTGCACTTCTTTCTGCCGATCAGGATCAGCAAACTCAATCTTGAGCGGTTTGTCATTTCGTAGTTCGACCGAACCCTCCGTGCCGTGAATACTGATTGTTGGTTCCCAGTTCAGATGGCTGGCGGAGGTTGCCTCAATAATGCCGAGAGCACCACAGTTCAGTTTCAGCGAAGCAACCGCGCAATCTTCCGTCTCAATACTGCCGTTGTGCGTGAGATTTGTGTAATGGCCCGCCACCGATTCGGCCCCTCCAACGATCCAGAGCAACGCATCAATGAAATGGATTGTCTGATTAATGAGAACCGATCCACCTTCCTGCGCCCACGTTCCTCGCCATTCGTCACTGTCGTAGTACTCGTCGGTGCGCAGGCATCTCATCTGGACTCCGGCCGTCAGCAGTTGGCCGAACATGCCCTCATCGACCATCCATTTGAGCGTCCGGTTAACGGGATCGAACCTGTGCTGGAAGACGCCGCTGAAGACCAGGCTGCTACGATTTGCATGCGCTTCGAGCATGGCATCGAGATCTTCTTGCGTGGCTCCGAGCGCCTTTTCGCACAGCACGTTTTTCCCGCTTTCGAGGGCGGCTACGCTTACTGGGGCGTGCGAGGCATGATCCGTGCAGACCGAAATACAGTCCACATCGGGATCTTCGAATACCTCTTTGTAGCGCGTGGTTGTGCGGGGAATACCGTATTGTCCCGCAAGGGCCAGCGCCTTTTCTTCCACCAGGTCGCAGGCCCATTTGATTTGCACACCGTCGAGCTTTTTGTAACTCTCGGCGTGAGTAGGGGCGATAACACCGCAGCCGATGATTCCGCAACTGAGTTCCCTATCCATCGGGATGACTCCAGGGCTTGGAAAAAAGAGAAAAGAGAAACGAGTTCCTCCGAGAGGAACATTTCTAAAACGGAGTTTTCAAGGTCCGTCACTATAGCGAAGCCGGTGATGCAAAAGCAAAAAAAAGCTTTTTGCTGATGGAACGTATTATTTCAAAAACTCGCAATTTCCATGGCTCGTTCGGCTTCATCGGGCGATTCAACTCCCATGTTGATCAGGAACATTTTCATATCCGCCCCGAATTCGCGTCTTAAATCTTCCAGGTGCTGGAGGGTATCGCAGCTGATCAACATCTTTTTGCCAGCATCGAAAGTTTTATGATACATCGGCCACCATTTTCTGTGCCAGGTGGGCTCCTGACCCGCGCCGGGTGTCCACTGCAACATCGGCAGCGGATCGATCGAGAGAAGATGATCGTGATGGGGTATAGCCCCGGGCCCGTCCCAGTGATACATGCTGTAATTGACCCTCTGGCACATCTCTGTGAGCACCGGCACCATGAATTCGCCGAACATTTCAGGGGAGATCATGGCCGAGAAATCA
>JAGXLK010000075.1 GCA_018334735.1 Planctomycetota bacterium
ATGGGCGTAAGGATCCTGCTTTTTCCATTCGGCGCTGTTCAAAGCTTTCAGCTTTTTTATGAAATCAGCTTTGGAATTCACCGGGTTCGTAGAACTCCGCCGCCGTTGCCCTCTTTCAAATTTTAGCGCAAGTTTCGGATGTTTTTCATCCCCTTCCATTTTCCATTCCTTAAACCCACCATCCCATCCCCTGCGATAACCCCGGACCCACCCCGTAACTTTATACGTCGCCCCTGGAACCATGCCTTTCACCTCATACACTCCCTTTCCTTTTTTTACCAGCATACGAGAATTCAAGCGTAATCGTTGCCGTCCCCCCTCAGCGCTCATGACCCCGTAAACACGGCCATCAACAGGCTCCGCCTCCATATTTGTCATTACGATTTTTCCGCTTTTCGCAGGTAGCAGTTTCCCGACCTCCATTTTTCCGTCTTGCGCCGGCAAAACTGTATCGAAAATTCCCGCCGCGTTTTTCTCGGAGTCAAAAACATATGCCAGAACCCGTGTGCCAGGAGTTAGCTCAGGAACTATAACAGCGCCCCGGCTATCGGTCTGGCCAGCGAAATGCCGTCTCCTATCCTCAATCTCCAACATGACGTCAGCCCCGACCGCAGGGTCTCCACTCGGCAACTGAAAAGCCACCTCATCCGTTATCTGTTTTTCCAGCTCAAGTTCGATGACGAATTCGTCTCCGATTTTGCTGAAATCCACCGTCTCCGTAAATTGGTCTTTCAACTGGTATCCAGGCGGAGGATGAAGAACACTCACTCGCGTTTGCTCGCCTCTTTTGGGGAGCCGGAAAAAACAGCGTCCGCCTTTATCCGTCACTCGTCGCACAAATATCATACGTGTTGATTTCCCTTGACCTTCCGAAAAGACACCGACCCTGGCTCCCACACCCACGAGCACATTCCCGACGGGCTGACTGGTTCTTGTGTTGACAACTTTTAGTTTCACCAATCGCCCGGCGTCCATATTTATATTTATTGTCTCATTTACATCGCCATCTTCCCTGCCCCTTCGATTAAATTTGATTATTGCGGGCACGACTTCGGGGATGCGCGAGGAATCCCTCAACGCCGACATCACCAGCCGCGTGGCGCCAAAATGCAGTTCCCCTTTTTCGTCACTTACGTGCCATCCACGCCGCCAGCCGCCGAGATTACTCAACACCAATCGCTCCACCGGTTTACCCTCGCACGTCGCAACGATGTCAACCGAATGTCCCTTAAAAGCGCGCATTTTCACCGTTACGTGTCCGTCACCTTCCCGCGCTCCCGATGCCGGCCAGGCCAAATGTCCTTTTTTCTCGCCGATCACGCGCAGTGCTCCCGGGGGAACTTTATTGATAACACATCGGCCATCCTGCCCAGTGGTGGCTCGGTAAAGCAATTCCAGCGGCGGGCATCTTGTTAGACTCTGCAACAACCTGCCACGGGGAACCCAGTCTTCCACTCCGACGGGTCGCACTTTAACACCACCAACAGGTTCCTCATTCTTCCACGAGAGGACCAGGCAACTAAGCTTTCGCCCTTTATCAAGTTCCAGTCGTAAATTCTCACGCCTGCTCGGCATGATTTCAGTGAACGAACAGCTGTAACCCGGTTTTGTAGCAACGACCACATGGCGCAGAACTGGAACTTTTCCCATCAAAATCGATGGACGCTCGGTGGCCTCCCATTGAAGCTTGAACTCGCCATCGTCGGCGCAGTATGTTTCCCCCATCTTCCGGGTGCCAAAACCCGTATCATCGTGGATATAATAAACGCTGACTTCCGCTTTTGCTGCGGGTTTGCCGTCCGGCAAGAATACTCTTCCCTTTGCTCCTTTCTGTTTGGCCTGCACGGGAATTAAACCCATCAGCAGTATCATGTAGATCAGCAATCGTAAGCGTCCTGGAAACCCCATTTTGATCCTCCTGTACTTTGTTTTAGTCCAGAATTCCTTCGGAGTTACAACCACTTTTTCTTCTTGAAATACATTACCATTAATCCTGCCATTAAAGCCATCAGAATCAGCACGGCAGGATACCCATATGACCAATCCAATTCGGGCATGTTTTTAAAATTCATACCGTAGACTCCAGCGACGAAAGTGAGGGGGATAAAAACCGTGGCAATGATCGTCAAGACTTTCATAACCTCGTTCATCCGATTGCTCACGCTCGTCATGTAAAGATCCATCAGCCCGGAAATCATGTCCCGAAAGCTTTCAACGGTTTCGATCAACTGCACACAGTGGTCGTAGACATCGCGGAAATAAACTCTGGTGGATTCGCTGATCAGTTCACACTCGTTCCGATCCAGACTGTTGAGAGCTTCCCGCAATGGCCATATGGACTTCCGTAGCACGATCAGGTCGCGCTTGTGAGATTGTATACGCTGCAATATTCTCGGATTCGCGTCTTCGATGACCTCTTCTTCCATTTCCTCAATTCGATGGGCTTTCCGCTCAAGAACCAAGAAATATCCGTCGACAATTCGATCGACCAAGGCATACAAAAGATAATCGCTTCCCGCGGCTCGAATTCGGCCCTTCTGCTGGCGTATCCTTTCCCGCACCGGATCGAAAACGTCCCCTTTTTCTTCCTGGAAAGAAATCACCGTCTGTCCGGTCAGAATGAAACTCACCTGTTCTACCTGGAGTTCATCGTCGTGCTGTTTGTGGCAGAGCATGTTCAGCCGTACGTAAAGATAATCTTCGTAATCTTCGCTCTTAGGCCGCTCCCCCGTGCTGATAATATCCTCCTGTACAAGAGGATGTATGCCAAAGACCTCGCTCAGTTCAGCCACCTGGGGGGGATCGGCGACACTGTCGATATTGATCCATGTAATCGACTCACTATCCCTGTATTGGGCACAGTCAGACGACGATCCGGCTTCCTTTTCCTCGAATTTTTCTGCCGTGTAATCAAGAACAGAAACTAGCCCGGGGGTCCCGCGTACAGAACGCGCTTGCTCTCCTATACCCGGTGGCTCTCCTGGAGACTCAATCTGTCGGCGAGGCAACCGCATTTACACCTCTCCCATGTGCTTTTTGTTCTGAACTTCTTCCATAATCGCAGCTACTATGCAGACTGTCAACTTTACATACCCGACAAAACGTCTTTTTCAGATTGAAGATAAGCTCAATACCCTCTATTATTCCCAATCCTTTGCCATTCATTTGGAGGCGCAAAATGACCGGCAATGACGTAGAAAAATTAGCAACCGAAGCCGTGATCTTCGATCTTGACGGTGTTCTGGTCTCGACCGATGAATTTCACTACCAGAGCTGGCAACGCCTTGCCGACGAAGAAGGTATAGCCTTTGACCGCGAGTTCAACGAACGTTTCAGAGGGGTAAGTCGAATGCAGTGCCTGGCCATGCTTCTTGAAAACACCGACAAGAATTATGACGAAGAGGAAAAACAGGAACTCGCGGACCGCAAAAATGGCTATTATCGGGCGATGATTCAAGACATAACATCTGAAGATATGCTTCCTGGAGCGGCTGGAACACTCGATGAACTGGATCGCAGGAACATTAAAGTTGCAGTCGCATCCGGATCAAAAAACGCTCCGTTTATCGTCGAACGCATCGATATTTCCGACAAAATACAGGCCCTTGTCTCTGGACTTGATATCACCCGCAGCAAACCCGACCCTCAGGTTTTTCTTATGGCCGCCGAGCGTCTGAGTATCGCCCCCGAAAAATGTGTCGTTGTGGAAGACGCCAGGACGGGAGTCGAGGCCGCCCGCAATGCCGGCATGCGTGTGCTTGGCATTGCTTCTGAGCCCTTTGAAAAAGCCGATCGCACCGTCGAATCGCTGGCTAAAATTTCCGTCGACCAATTGCTGTCCCTTTGAGGGATCAGGCCTTTCGCTCTTTCTCGATCTTTTCCTGATATCCGCTCGTGTCATATCCCACGACAGGGTCAAGCGGAAGACCTTTCTCCATCCGGCCCATACGCACTATCGGACGTACATCCGTGAGAAAAGCATCCAGAAAGACGCGATTTGAACCGATGATATCTTGTTCCATCCTCGCCGATTTCAACTCTTCCGGGTCCAGAAGCAACGATTTGGCGTAGGAAATCTGCAGGGAGTCGATGGTGTGGAGGACAGCTCTGATACGATTTTCCAACGAAGAACATTGATCGACCATATACGCCCAATTGGCATCAGGGTCCTCATTCGTGACGACATCGGCTTTCGCCAACTCGCAGAAAATTTCATACATCTTGACGTTCGGCTCAACAGCGTGGTCGTCGTCTGCTGCATATCTGCTGTTGAAGTGGAAACCGGCTTTGACACCCATTCCGAGCAACCGAGACACAATCTGGGCCACATTCACGCCCCAGGCATGATGGCCCATATCGACAAGGACTCCGGCCTTCTCGCCCAACCAGGCGGCAATATCACCGGCCACGCCAGCGTCAGATACAACTGTGGAGTATGTGCCGGGCTCAAACAACTTATACTCAATCAAGTGTTCAACGTTATCCGGAGCTTCATCGTACACTTCCCTGAGCCCCGCCCGGACCAGATCCTCCTGATGCCATAGATCTCGCTGCCCCGGATATTGAGATCCGTCGGGCAACCAGTATGTCACGAGGCCCTGTGCATATTTGTCGGCGATCTCACAGCTCACGTGGCAGTGGTCTATCAATAACCGGCGCACATCATCCAGCGGAGAACTCAAGCTGCCATGGTGGGTTCCCTCGAGAAAGAGTGTGGGATTCACCGCGCCGATATCGATACCCTGCTCGCGGGCATATTCCCGCAAACCAACAAAATGCTCAGGCTTGATCTCGCCAAACGGCACATCTTCCGGTTTATCCCAACCGACATGAATGGCCACACGCGGAGCCGCACCGGTCAACTCGTGCACAAAAGCCGCATCGCGTATTTTCGCCTGGCTGTCCGGTGCCGGAGCCGGTGGCATATAATCTCCGAAGCGTCCGCCGCCGAATTCCCCGAAAAGCCACGAAGGCACTTCCACCTCAAAACGTTTTACTTTTTCTTTGATATCCTCAACAGTCACATCTCGTTCGGACAGATCTTCGCCCAGTCGCTCATAATTCTTCTTGACCGTTTCTTCACTCAATTTTCTCAAACTCATGCTCCTTTCTTTCTCCTCTTCAGCGCTATAGCTCCGTCAGGATAGGCGCAAGAACCCGAAACGTCAAGATGTTTTTTCATCTGTAAAAACCTGGCAAAAGCACCCGGATCGCTCGCGGCAAACGGAGCTGCATGCAGCTCAAACACTGCTAATATAGCCTCGCAGATTTCGCATAACGCACTTTTTCCCGGGCATTCCTAAAGAATTTTTTGAGATTTTTCTGAAGCAACAATATTTGAGAACACCGTTTGATGCCCGAAAACGCCCTCTAAAAGCCCCTTTGCGGTGGGAACTTTGTTTTTGTCATAAAAAAAGTAAAAAATTTCAAACAAATTCTTGACACTCGGTTTGTAGTAAGGTAGTGTGTACAGAAGATCAATGGTGGAAGAAATAATGTTTGGATTTCCGTTCGATTTTCAGAACGGACTGACAACCCACAGAAGGGAAACATGACGGTGGCCACGCAGTCCAGTGCGCGCCAGCTGTGCGCCACCTGAAATGGACACCACCTAATCCCTCCAGGACGATCGACCTGCGGTTTTCTATCGCAGCACTCCGCCGAAATTACCTAACCGGCTCGGGGTATCTGTCTGTATTCTCTCGCAGCGAAACTACGCCACGGGTTTTTTCTCTTTTTACAATGATTTCCAATACCAGAAATAACTGTCCAAATTCAGATAATCCCTCTGATATCCGTTATCAGATAGAATCGGATATGAATCTTGAGGGACAGTACGAAAAATGCGTCTTGAACGTAACTGATGATGCTATTTTCTCTGTATGCGAGTGCGGTGTCGAAGAAAAAGTCGCGCTTTCGAGTGTTGAGTACGTCGTTTGCGCAGAATATGTCGGCAACGGACGCCTCGAAGCCCATCTTAAAAGTGGACGGCAGGTGCCGTTAATCCGGTATTCAAAAACACTCTCCGACAAATACGAAAAAGCTGAGGACGAGATCAACAAGCTTCTTGGCCGAGAAATCACCCAGGATGAGCGTGAAAAACAGCACGAACAAGATGGGCCCAGTGAGACAAAGCTTACTTACCGGTGTCCGAACTGCGGCTATCCCCTCAAACATCAAGGCGACGTCTGCCCCAGATGCGTCGATGTTAAGTCGATGATCTGGCGTCTGGTCAAGTACCTCCGTCCATACTGGTTTGAGACAGCGGTCGGGTTGACCCTTGCGCTTATTCTCGCCACAAGCCAGCTGATTCCGGGATTACTCCTGCAGCGAATGATTGACGGCCCGCTACGCCTCCCCTCAGTTCCAACAGTGATCGAAGAGAAAAAAGTCACCGAGGGAACCCCCAAAAGCCAGTTTTTAAGCGAAAAGGTATACCGCAAAGCTCAGAAGCACCAGGTACCCGTAGAAGCACTGCACGGGACAGGGCCGCGGGGGTTGATAACCGGTTCAGACCTGGATGACTACCTGAAGAAGTCGGACGTATTTGCAACGCCTGAAGCCCAGGTTTTGGCATATCGTAACAAAATCCACCCGGAACAAATTTCAAAACGCAATGCCAACGGCAAGCTCACAACGGATATTGTGCAGACTTACTTGAACGACATTGAGAACCTTAACATCACGCCGCTTGCCCGCACCTGGGCATTCCATACCGGGATGGATCTCAGCACCGTTGAAACCCCCGCCGACACCGGTTTGATCACAAAAGACGAAATTGTGGATGCCGGGAAACCCGGGCGATTACACATGGTGCTTCTGTTGGTGGGTGCCCTGTTGATCACCTTTCTGGTGCGTTCGCTTATCGTCTGGGGCCGGGGAAACATAATGGGATCGCTGGGTGCGAAACTCATGCATGATATCCGGACCCACCTTTACAGCGCCCTGCAACGCTTGAGCCTTTCGTTCTACGACCGCGAGCATACCGGCCGTATCATGTCGCGGGTAACAAAAGATACGACAGTGCTGCGTAATTTTATCGTCCAGGGCCTGCAACGAATTGTCATCTACAGTTTGACACTCGTCGTGCTCGCTATGGTCATGATTGGTTTTCACTGGAAACTCGCCTTGCTGACTTTGCTGCCCATGCCCCTGATGGCAATCGGGACTTATCTTTTCGCGCGGCGGGCTCGTAATCTCTATCGCCGGATACGTCGAAAAGGTGCCACTCTATTGAAAACTGTAAAGGAAACCGTATCGGGAGTGAGCATCGTCAAGGCCTTTGCACAGGAAGAACGCGAACTTGACACATTCCGCGAGAAGAACCGGGATCATCTGGATGCCACGGTTGAATCCGTAAAACTCAAAAGTCTGTTCCAGCCCGCCGTGATATTTCTCACGGCCGTTGGAACATTGATCATCTACTCCTACGGCGGATACCTCGTTATTCAAGGTGGCCCGGATGGGCTGACTGTCGGCGTGCTGGTCATGTTCAATGCGTTTATGGCACAGTTTTACACTCCGGTTCGTCAGCTATCACAGCTGACAGACATCTTTCAGCAGGCCGCCGTCTCGGCGGAGCGTATTTTCAGCATCATTGATACGCCTTCGGAAGTCGCCGACTCCGAAAGCCCTTATGTCCCCGAAAAAATCGAAGGTCATGTCGTTGTGGACAATGTGGATTTCTCTTACGAAAAGGGAGAACGTGTCCTCAAAGATATTAATTTGGAAGTGAAACCGGGCGAAATCATCGGTCTGGTGGGCCAGACTGGCTCAGGAAAAAGCACGATCGTCAAACTGCTTGCTCGTTTCTACGACCCTGAAAATGGCCGTATTATCCTCGACGGACATGACTTGCGGGAAATGCAGTTGAAATCGTTGCGGCAAAATATCGGAATGGTTTTGCAGGAAACCTTCCTGTTCACAGGAACGATTCGCGAAAATGTCGCCTATGGGCGTCCCGAAGCCAGCAATCAAGAAATCATTGAGGCCGCGCGGGCCGCAAACGCTCACGATTTTATCATGGATCTGCCGGACGCTTACGATACTTATACTGGCGAACGTGGTGTTGGATTGTCCGGAGGAGAAAAACAACGTGTTGCCATTGCAAGGGCCATTCTAAAAGATCCCGCTATCCTTATCCTGGATGAAGCCACTTCGGCTGTGGATACTGCCACCGAAGCCATGATCCAGGACGCTCTGGATAATTTGATGGAGGGACGCACAACGTTTGCCATCGCCCACCGTCTTTCAACCCTCCAGAACGCCAACCGGTTGGTAGTTCTTGAAGACGGCGAAATTGCGGAGATGGGTACCCATGACGAATTGCTCGCTC
>JAGXLK010000076.1 GCA_018334735.1 Planctomycetota bacterium
AATTTGAACCGACTATTGCCAAATTGCACGCGGCTTGTTTACTGGATACCGTTGAAAGCGCTTCTACACCAAAAAATCCGGGCCATGGGGCTTGTTGTACGCACTGTGTACTCGCGCGTCTGAGAAAACAAAAAAAGAAATTTACCCGACCAGCGTGCAGATCGGATGTGCTTGCCGTAATCTCTCAAGGTTGGTCCTGTCAGGGGCTTTCATACATAACTTCAAAGGGTTCCCCGTTTATGGCTGAGGCCGCGATGGCCTCATACAGAACCATACTCTTGTAGCTTTCATAAATATTAGAACGCGTCGTCCGCTGTTCCTGAATGGCGTCCATAAAATCGGCCAGTTCGGCCCGGTGTCCGGTCTCGTTGCCGCTATCGCCGCCGCTGACAAACGTCGGTGGTTCCCGCCATTCGACCGGTTGACCGTCCTCGGTTATGCGCCAGGTGGAAGAATTATGCACCGTCATGAAATTACCCCCCTCCGCCGTGATCTCGACCTCTTCGGTGGGCACGGAAAAAGACCGCCCGCAGTTCAGGTTCAGACTTCCCACGGAACCGTTCTCAAACTTCAGGCTGACGGCGTACGCATCCCGCCCACGGGCGTAGGCAAACACCTTCGCCACGTCGCCGAAGAGGAAACCCACCAGGTCAATAATGTGAATGGCGAAATCCAGCAGAAACAGGGTCCGCGGAGAATCGTTCGCGTATTGCGCAGAAGCGTAGTCGATGGAAATGCAGTACAACTGCTCGGGATCGAATTGCTCAATCCAATCTCTGGCGCGTGCATACGCATTGCTGTAGCGTTTTTTGAAGGCGGTGGTGCACAGCACGCCGGTCTCATCGGCAACCCGCGCAACCTCCAGTGCCGCGGAGGCGCTGGCGGCGGGTGGTTTCTCAGTGTAGACCGGAAATCCCATTCTCATTACCCGTGGTGCCAGCTCAGCATGTTGTTCCGGTCCGATACAGATGATCACTCCATCTGGATTTTCGGTCTCCAGCATGATCTCCATATCCTGGTACGGCTCACCGCCAAAACGACGTGAATTTTGCCGCGCTTTATCCATATCCAGATCACACACGCCCACGAGCTGGGCCCCGACGGACCCAAGATAGGGATAAATTCGACGGGTGGATAGGTTGCCTGCCCCAACGACGGCTATTTTCGGATCGTTCATGTGATTACCTCCGGCAATGCTGGCGCATGTAACGATATGCATCCGAAAGATACGTCAACGTATTCTCCTCGTCCTCCACTTCCATCTCCACGACGTAATATCCCCCATAGTCTTCCGAATCCATGCGCTCGAAAAGGCCCGGCAGATCAATCTCACCTCCCCCGAAAGGGACGGATTGTTGACCGATCTGATCTTTTATGTGCACGAGCGCAATACCATCGCCCAGATATTCGGCAGCATCCAACCAGTGCACGCCCGCCGAATGGAAATGTCCAACCTCCAGCAAAGCGCGCATTCGTGGGTCATCGATCCCCTCCCACACTTCTTTAACGTCCTCCAGCGAAGTGAGCGGCGTGCCGAAGTGGTTCTGGATAACGGGGGTAATATCGAGTTCCTCGATTGCATCGAGAAAGGACGGGGCGGCTTCGATATAGGTCGACCGCGCATCGGCTTTGTAAAGCACAATCTCGGCACCGATGGCTTCTGCGAAACGGGCGGCCTCAACGGCCTCAGCCAGGGAATCCCGCATATCATCTCCCTGCATGGGGGGAAGATGCAAGGAGATAAAATTCATCCCGTATTCCTTCCCCTTTTCGAGATATCGGGCCGGATTCGAATGGTAATCAAAGGCGCTGTTCGCCCAGCCGGTGAACACCTCGAAGTTTTCGTATCCGATCGAAGAATATGCCTCCAGCACGGCATCCAGATCCATCTCCGGATTGGAACAGGGGCTGACGGCAATTTGTGATATCTCCATAGTTATTCTCCTTTGGCTTTGCGTTGCGCAGAGGCGAAAGCAATCACCAGAACCGCATCTCGATCGCCGCTGGCCCAACACCAGGCCCGGCCCGGTAAAATCCATTCCTGGGCGACGACTCCCGTCTCATTGTACTACCTCACCCGTTGCGATCGAGTTTTACAGGCTGGCCAGGACCTTTAGCAAACGCTTCAAAAATTCGTGTGATCTGCCATGCCTCTCTAAGAGTCCCCTTTTCGGGGGACCGATCATCCAGTATAGATCGGGCAAATTCATTGATTTCGTTGTAATAGCCAAGCAGAAACAGGCCCTTGTTGTAAAGCTGTCCCAGGGAGAATTCGGGTTCCCACAGGGCGGACACATCGTTCGCATTGCCGGAATAGTAACTTGGAGTGGCCCCATACGTAAGATTCGGAGGTGTGCGATGCAGGGTAACCCGCACACCATTTTCAACGGTGATATGCCCGCCGGTATCGGATACGATGGTGGTCCGTTCCATTCCCCCATTGCTGGAGGCGCCCCGGGTCAGAGCAATCGATGCAACGGCGCCCGTTTGATAGCGGAAACTCGCCAGCCCACCTCCGGCATCGCTTCGTTCGTAATATAGTGTTGTGGGCATCCCAAGAAGAAAAACGAGGAGAGAAACAGGATGACACAGATGGTCGAGAAAACCCCGCACGGCGTTTGATTGCTCTTCGTCAAAGTATTTCCTGAACTCACTGCGCGTGGGCACATACTGCGGATACCGCAGGAGAGCCATCTGGGGAAAACCAAAATCGGGACCATCCATAAGTTCCTTCGCTTTTTCGTTGGCGGGGAAAAACATCTTCTTGAATCCCACCAACACGTTTTTACCCGCGGAATCGGCAGCCTTCTGCATTCGTTGTATGTCTTCGCACGTGGCCGCCGGGGGTTTCTCGATCCATACATGGCAGCCGGAGTCCAGACACTCCACGGCGAGGTCAGGATACAACGGCCGCCCCTTTTCGTCATAACCGGTACAGATGAATACGGCGTCCAGTTCCTCCTGCTCCAGCATGTGCCAATGATCCCCGTAGGAGGCGTCCGCCCCGAACTGTTCGGCGTACCGTTTCGCCTTCTCTGCATCGAGGTCACAGGTGGCGACAAGGTCTACGGGGGCGAACGAAAATACAGGGTACAGATTCCGAAACGAATGCGAACCGCATCCGATGAAACCGGCCCGGATCCGGGGTTCATCCGTGACGTTTCCGTGAAAATCAATATTCATGTCGCGTTTTCCCTCCAGTGGAAAAGCGGATCTGTTCAATGCACACAGGCAGCATAACGCAAAAAACCAGGACCTCCCGAAACCTCAACCCCCTTCCTGACATCTTCGAATGCCGATATCAAAGAACCATCTACGTTTACTGCTTTCTGGGGAGGTATTTCAACCGCATTGCCGGCCCGTGTCAAAACACCCGGTCGGTAGAGAACATGCATCTAATCGCCATCATATGAGATGTATGTCCTGAGCCTGGGATCCAGCGGCAGAGAATCGTGATGCCATCTACGCCGAGAAAACATACCACGCGCAGTACGATCCCATGCGCTGCATTCGGACCGAACGGTATAAATACATCCGGATTTTCGAAGCGGTCACGCACGAACACTGTTGCCAGGACTGCATGGATCGGGAGATATACCTCGAGAACCTCCATCTCCGCGCCGTGGAACGACAACGGCAGGTCCGCCTCGGCGATGCGGGCCCACAGCTACTTCGCATTTCCGAACGTTTGTCCGCCTCAAGTCCAGTTTCGCCCGCTCAGTAGCGGGCTCAGCTGAACTCGAGTCTCAATCCCCGCGAGCGGACTGGACTTCAGCCGGAGGCTGGAGTTCAGAACGCGGTCGGACGAACGCATCCATTTGACAAACGAAGACCCATCGGCGGTAGGATGTGGCTTGTTTTGCAATATTTCAGCGTCCCGGCAAGGAAGTCCATCCCGTGAATTCCCACCAGGAACCAGATCTCACCGAAAAACAGAAAAAGGCGGGGATGTTGCATGCCCATATCGGTCAGTCCACGGGATTGCTGGTCAGAAAATTCCTCGTGAGCACGTCCGTTGGTCCCCTATTCGTGAAAGCCATGGGCGGTTCCGATGTACAGGCGATGTTGCTGGGTGGTGTGGTCTGGGGGGGAACGCTTTTGCGCATTCCAATCTCCCTGAACATCCCGCAATCCAGGGGCAAGGATTTTATGCTCAAGCTGTGGGGAATCGCGGCGGTTCTTTACCTTCTGGCACTGGCCATCCCCTCACTCATGGGAACGGGCACAATAACGGCCTGGTTCTTTCTTCTATTGGCTGTCGGTGGACTTTATTGCCAGCATGCGGGCACGACCTTCTGGTGGCCACTGCTTCACGATGTGGTGCCGGAGCAACAACGCGGGGAGTTTTTCGGCATATTGCGTACGATCTGGCAACTGGTGCTTTTCTGCGCCGTTTTAGCCGCAGGTCTTTTTCTCGGCGCCGACCCGCCTCTCTGGAAGTTTCAGGTCGTGCTTATAACTGCCATTGCGCTGATGGTCTGCCGCAACTTCTTCGTGGCTCGAATTCCAGAGCGCCAGAACTATTCCGCCGAGGTAGAAAAAGTCCACTGGAAAGTTTCTCTCAAACAAATCTTTAAGAATCGTCCCGCGATGTTTTTTTTCGCTTATTTTGCAATCTTCACCTTTTTTGTGAATTTCTTTCACCTGCCGGTCGTCCTGTATATGAACAATCGCCTCAATTTTTCGGTAAGTAACAACACAATGATTTTTGGTTTCAAGATTCTCGGGATGGTTCTTGCCCTGTTTCTGGTGGGAAGAACCGTGGATAAAATTGGCACGAAACGGGTTTTTGTAGCGTCTCATCTTCTTTCGTGTATCGTGGCATTTGCGATCATCGTCATTGGTATTGGCGGCGGTTCCCATACCAAACCACTCATGATAGCCATTCTCGTTCTTTCCGGCACAACAGTCGCTTCCGCCGGCCTCGCCGCCACTGCCCAGGTTTTTCACCTCGCTCCCGTGGGAGGCCGGGCGCTGTTCATGAACAGTTTTGCCGTATGCCTCATGGCCGGCTATTCTCTCGCTCCAATTACAGCAGGCCTTATTATCGACCTGGCGCCCGACGGCTGGGCCCTCCAGCTCTGGAACTATGAATTCAGCATTTACGAAACCCTTTTCGGTTTGTCCGGGATCATGCTCGTGCTCGGCCTGTTCCTTCTCAGAGGTGTCGACGATATGAAAGCTGAAGAAGAGATCTAAGAACTCTGCAACTGCGTCATTGTTTGCACAGCCAGCGTGCCTCCACAACCGCTTTAAGCATTAATGAGAGATTCCCCTGTGAAAGCAGAAGATATACCAGATTACGCAAAGAAGATTCGCCAGGACTGCGAACGGTGGGTCAAGAGTATGCGGTGTCCGAACAAACCGTTCGGTTATTTCCGCTACAGCGAGCATGCCTACCACCCATGGTGTCTTTACGCTTCCAATCAAGCACTCGCGGTCTGGAACCGACTCGGGCTTGTCGATGAATTGAGCGAGGGACAGAGACAGCAGTGGGCATCGGTTTTTTTTGGACCATTATGACGAAGAAATTGGCCTGTTTCTTTGCCCTCAACTGTACGGCGAAGAGTTCAAAGGTGACCCAACGGATCGGCGCGATCGCAGGAGGGCTGATGGCGCCGGTCCGTTCAAGAAACTGGCCGGCAAGGTTTATATGTTGATCGGTCAGGTCCCTCCAACACCGGATGAAGGCACCCTCGGGTTCGAAACGCCCCAACAGCTTGAGCAATTTTTTGACCAAAGGCATTCAGAGCAAAACCCGTACGGTTTTGGCTCGACGATAGGAGATTTTTTCCACAAGCGCACCCTCTGGCTTCGCGGGCAAAACCGACCGATCCACGAAGATCCATGGATTGAGTGGGCTTACGATTACGTTGAGCAGGTCCGCGATCCCCGAACAGGGCTGATGACAGGCAATTTGGACGATCCAGCCCTCCAGATGAATGGACTTTTCAAGTTGTCCTGTTCAAGTTTCTGGAATCATGATCGGCCCATCCCCCGGGCAAAAGATGTTGTGGACAGTGTATTGCAGCTCCTCGATCCCGAAAGAGGTTTCGGGGAGAACTGCGAAGATTACAATGCCACACTCCTGCTATGTCGGCTTTCCGATCAGGAAGATGGTTACCGGAAGGATGAAATTCTGGATGGCATTACAGGGCCGGTCATGAAACGCCTTGAGGCGCGCCGGCGCCCGGACGGCGGATTCAGCATGCACGTGGACCATTGTTTGACCCGTGTGAACGGATACGCGATCTGCGATCCGCTTCCGGAGAGTGATCAGTGCGGGACCGGGCAACAGCTCACAATCCTCAATGAACTTGAAGCCTTGGGCCAAGATCGTCCGGGCATCGGGCCGCTACGAGACCGATAGCCCGGGCCTAAGTGGTCTTTGCACGTGTCTAAACCGTCTCGTGTAATTATCCCTACGTTTTGAGAGAGAAAGTTGTCGGTTCCGAAACCCATTCTCGTGGGCTGAAGGCCCACCTCAATCTGTCAGCATGAGAAAAAATATTGCTCTGTGAAAATGCTGGCGTGGAGACGTCGTCTGGCGGGAAAAACGGGGATTGAAAACAGGGGCGCCCTGTTGGTTTCCGCCCCGGACAAAACGGCTAACGACAAACGGCAGGTCCGCCTCGGCGATGCGGACCTACAGCTCGCAAGCATTTTCCGAAATCGCAGCAGTTCTTGGTCTTGGGAACTTCCCACAATATACCCCGACCCTCACGTATCCGGGGCACGACGTAGATGTAGGGCGTGATCGCCGAGCGCGCCCTGCCGTCTGATGCCCTGAAAGGGCATAACATAGCAGTTCGCCGTACGGCAAATGCATAGGGCTGAAACTCGTCGGAGCCCTGGGGCAACCACGCCGCATATTCCGTTCCGGAACGAACGACAACGAATGCGGGCCTAACGACCCGGTCCACAGGCTGGAAGCCTGTGCTACATGCGTCTGTCAGGAATTTAAGCTTTGCCGCTTATCCTGTACTTTGTGTATTTCCCTACGCCACGGACCGCTGAACCGGTGCACGTATTTAGCCCAGGAATGCCGCTTCATAGGTCATTGCGAGCCCATTGCAAGATGGGCGAGGGAATCTCGTCGTTTTGGTGGCCCAACGGCGAGATTGCCGCGGCGTCCCGCTGCGCGGAACGCCTCGCAATGACATGTAAACCTGAATGGCTGAATGTAACGCACCCGAAACGACCGGCAGCGCACAATTCCTCATTGAACCGTTCGTTGGAACCGCAACCCAGAAGGCTGTATACTAAGGTTTCCCCACATATTGAGCCCCAACTATATCTCAGGAGAAAGTTGTGAAAAGAGAACTGAAAAGCAAAATTCTAAAAATTGAACCTTCCCGCGAGGTCCCTGTTGAAATCTCGGAACTGATTGATCTGGAAGAAGGCACGCCCGAACTTCTGGAAGAGACTTTCCCATATTCTCAAGTCCCTCAAGTTACATTTGAGGGGAAAGCACAGGAACACATCGACGGTGAACTCGTGGAATTTGACTTTGATGAACGCACAGAACGTAATCTCGTTATAAGCGATACGACGTTCAGGGACGGGCAACAGGCCCGGCCACCTTACAGCAAGAAACAGATTGTTGATCTTTACAAACTGCTCGGCAAACTGGGCGGGCCGAATCAAATTATCCACAACAGCGAATTCTTCCTGTATTCCGACAGCGATATCGAAGCCGTCGAGGCCTGTCTGGAAGAATACGAAAGCGACCCGTCTCTCCCCCAACCCACTGCATGGATCCGCGGTCTGAGTGAAGATTCTCTTTACCTGAAACTCATGCAGCATATGGGGATCAAGGAGACAGGATTGTTAAGTTCTTGCTCCGATTACCACATTTTTCTGAAACTGCACAAAAACTGGAAAACCGCCGCAGAAGAATATCTCAGCATGGCGAAACAGGCAGCCGAGCGGGACATCCGGGTTCGTTTTCATCTGGAAGATATTACGCGCTCGAATATAGACGGTTTTGTTCTGCCGTTCTGCGAGCAGATTGCTACATTCG
The DNA here is from genome assembly GCA_018334735.1 of Planctomycetota bacterium. The sequence continues at coordinate 8,024 of JAGXLK010000076.1, forward strand.
CCCAGGAACTGCCCGAGGAGCTCAAACCGAAGGTGCGGCTCTGTGATACCATGGGGTTTGGTCTCCCCTACCCCGGTGTTGAGCTCCCGAGAAGCATCCCCAAGCTTTGCTACAAAATTCAGCAGGCGGGAATCCCGGCCGAAAGGATGGAGTGGCACGGGCACAACGATTTCCACCACGTCATTGCGAACGCAGTGGCCGGCTGGCTGTACGGGTGCGACATTTTAAACGGCACGCTGCTCGGTTTCGGCGAGCGAACCGGGAATCCCCCGATCGAAGGTGCAATCATAATGTACCG
>JAGXLK010000077.1 GCA_018334735.1 Planctomycetota bacterium
GGCCACTGGATCCAGAATCAGGTTGGGCTTATGGCTTTGTTGCCGAGGTGAGAACGATCACGCAATTTGCAGACTTCCACCATTGAGACGGATACCTGGCCGATTTCAACGCCAGCCTTTGCCTTTCCGTGAAAATCACTTCCTCCGGTCACAAGGAGATTATTTTCACGCGCCTGATCGAGCCAGAATGCTACATGATCGGCCGAATAACCGGGGTAATGGACTTCTAACCCGTCAAGCCCAGCATCGATAAGGTCTGCGAGCATTCCGGGGATATGTTCATCAAAACCGGGGTGAGCGAGAACCGCACATCCCCCGGCCTGGTGGATGATTTTGATAACTTCGGGTGGTGTCAGGCGTTCTTTTGGTACGTATCCAGGTTTGCCGGTGCCAATGTAATTATCGAAGGCTTCTTTTATGTTTTGGCAGATTCCTTGTTTGACCATTTCCCGGGCGACATGCATTCGTCCCAGTGCTTCTCCGCTTTCGTTTTCCAAAATGTTTTCGAGGTCAACCGGCAGTCCCATATTACGGAGCACTTCTCCCATCTGACGAATTCTTTGTATGCGAATCTCTCTGAGCCGTTCAAGTTCATCCAGCAATTCTGAATCTGTGGGATCCAGGAAATAGCCGAGAATATGGAGTTCATGAAATTGTTTGTCAGCGCCAATTTCCCCGTATGCGGTCAATTCGAGGGCCGGAATGACATGGATGCCGGCCTCTTGGCCCGCTTTAGCAGCAGTTTCGACACCGTTTACCGTATCGTGGTCGGTTACCGCGATGGCTTTGAGACCAGCTTGAACGGCAAGTTCAACAACTTCGGAAGGTTCACAGGTGCCATCTGATGCTTTTGTGTGGAGGTGAAGATCGGCTTTTTGCATGGGGTCCGGTTCCATATTCTCACATGTGGAAAGCGCTATGGAGTCGGATGCGCCGTTTTGCTCCTCCTGTTCCTGGACATAATCTGTGAATATTTTGTCCAACACGCCGTTAACGAACATGGCTGAGTTTTCTGTGCTGTATTTTTTAGCCATTTCAATGGCTTCGTTTATAACAACTCTGGGGGGAGTTTCTGGTTTGCGCAGAAGTTCGTATGTTGCTACACGGAGGATGTTCCGATCGATGGCTGGCATGCGATCGAGACGCCAATTTTCAGCTGTTTCCTGGATAATAATATCGAGTTCTTCCTGTTCACTGATGCAACCGCCCGCTAGGTCGCGGCCATAGGGAGTACTGGGCGGAGCTTTGGACGATCTCTCGACTTCGTTGATCTTATCCAATTCTTCCTGGCCCAGGATATCCCTCTGGTACAAACGAGTTAGAGCGAACTCTCTGGCGTCACTTTTCTTATTCACGGTGTTTCTCTAACTATAATTTGACGATTTGCCGTTCGGGCGAAATACTCTTTTGAAACATTGGATCGAGGCTTAACCGAGTACTGTGCACAGGTTGTTTGTGCCGTTCAAGCACCGATCTCATTCGTCGGATTTTTCGAGCGTATCCACAAGATTGGCCATTTCGATTGCAGTCAGCGCCGCTTCAGCACCCCGATTGCCCGTTCGGCCGCCGGCCCGGTCAACGGCCTGATCCATTGTATCGGTTGTTACGATACCAAATATGACGGGGACGCCCGATTCGGACCCGGCCCGTCCGACCCCCCGGGCCGCTTCGGAAGCGACGAAATCGAAATGTGGTGTCTCGCCACGAACGATCGTGCCCAGGCAGATAACAGCGTCAAAATCCCCGCCGTCAGCGATTTTGCGGGCAACAAGGGGAATTTCGAAGGACCCTGGAACCCGGTAAAGGTGGAGATCAACGGCCTGAGCGCCGTGACGCAAAAGGCAATCTTGCGCCCCGCTGATCAGACGGCTCGAGATGATCTCGTTGTATCTCGATGCTACAATCGCAAATCGTTTCCCTTCGGCATTCAGATGGCCCTGTGTAGTCTCTATATCTGGCATTTTTACTTTCCTCTGTCTCAAATTGGGTTGGGAACGCGCAAAAGGCCTTTCTTTTATACTTTCGTGGTCTAATCAAGAACCGTTCCACTCCAGCGTTACCGGCGGCAAAGCTTTAATACTATACGTAAGAGGGCGGGATTTTGCAAATATCCAGGTGGCCGGCAAATTGAGTTTGACCACACCGGGAGCAGGCGACTTGAAAAGCCGGGGGGCCCGTGCTAATCTCAAAGTAGTGTGTGTTCCGCGGAGGAGGCTTTTCTCAAGCATGGAGGACGTCGTCGTGAGTCTTATGGGATTGGATATCGGCACGACGGGAACCAAAGCCAACGTCTTCAACGAGTACGGTAGGTTAATGGCAACAGCGTATCGGGAATATTCGCTTGAGCATCCACAACCCGGCTGGATTGAACTGGATCCCGACGAAGTTTGGGAGAATGTCAAGGAGGCGGTGAAAGAAGCAACGGACAAAGCGGCAGATGATCCCGTAAAAGCCCTCGCGATAAGTGTTCTGGGGGAAGCGGCTGTTCCGGTGGATATTCGGGGCGTGACGTTGGATAACAGCATTATCGGTTTTGATAACCGGGCGGCTGATATTTTCCAGTACTGGCTGAAAAATGCTGACCCCGCCGAAATCATGAAAATCACCGGACAGCCTCCGAGCCAGATGTTTACCCTGGCAAAATTAATGTGGATTCAGGAGAAACAGCCAGAACTGTTCAGCAGAATGGAAAAGTACCTGACGTTCGGGGAATACGCTCAGTGGAAAATGGGACTGAATCCGCGCATATCATACTCGATGGCCGCGCGAACTATGGCCTTTGATATTTACGAAAAGCGCTATAGCGAAAAAATCTGCAGTTCCGCAGATATCAACTCTAATCTTTTTGGCGAAGCAGCAGCGAGCGGGGAGGTCGTTGGAATGCTCCGGGGCAAAATAGCCGGTGAACTCGGAGTTGCGGAAAGATGCGTTGTCTGCGTCGGCAGTCACGATCAACCTGCTGGCGCGTTGGGAAGTGGAGTTATCGAACCCGGAATCGCAATGGATGCTACAGGCACTGTAGAATGTTTTGCCGTTGCTATGGAAGAACCTGTGGTTAACGAGACAATGTTGAATAACAACCTTGCTTGCTATCCTCATGCCTATCCCGATATGTATATTTCTCTGGCCTACAATTTCACAGGAGGGGCTCTCTTGAAATGGGTCCGGGATAAGCTCGCACATACCGAACACGAGGATGCGATTTCCCGCGGGGTGGATGTCTACGATGTGATCGTCGAAGAGATGAGCGAGAATCCTACTGACATTTTCGTTCAACCCCATTTTACAATGGCGGGGACCCCCTACATGGATCCAGACCCGGTGGGAGCTATCATAGGAATTGATCTCAGCACGACACGCGCTGAACTCTTCCGGTCAGTTCTGGAAGGCATTTCTTACGAGATGAAGCTAAATTTGAAAGTTCTGGAGGAAGCAGGAGTAGAAGTGGAGGCATTTCGCGCTATCGGTGGCGGAGCCAAGAGCGATTTTTGGCTCCAGTTAAAAGCCGATATTTACAACCGACCCGTCGTCCGTATGGAGGTGGACGAAGCTGCTTCGCTGGGGATGGCCATTTGTGCCGGCGTTGGAGCTGGTATCTACGGGTCGTTCGATGAGGCTATCGAAGAGGTTGTTATCGAAAAAGAAACGTTCACGCCGGATCCCGTTAATGCGGCATTTTATAATAAGATGCTCGAACGCTACGAGGAAATATACCCGGCGTTGAAAAAGTGGCAAAAAGCAATCGGAATCTCCAAGGGGACGATGTGAAGGAAACCGCCTCTGGAGTCCAGAACTGGCTTATCCGACGGGTGCGCTTAGTTGACCCCACTCAGGATATCGACCGGACAACGGATGCTCTGGTGCAAAAGGGGCAAATCCAGAGCATTACGGAACGGAGCGATGCTGACAGTAACACTATCACAATCGATGGGGAAGGTCTTTGGTTGTTCCCGGGGCTTGTTGAGATTCACGCGCATTTTCGCGAACCAGGTTTTACGGAAAAAGAAACGCTTGAGTCAGGAGCGCATGCGGCGGCCCGTGGCGGGTACTGCTGCGTTGTCTGTGAACCCAATACGGTCCCGGCGCTCGATTCGCCTGGTTTGATCCGTGAATTGTCCGTCAAAGCAGAAAGAGACTGTCCGGTCAGACTGTATTTCAAGGCGGCTATGACACAAGGCAGGCAGGGATTATCTGTAACGGATATTCCGGCATTGGCCCGGGAAAGTTCAGTGGTTGCACTCAGCGATGATGGGGATCCTGTTACCAGACCGGATGTTATGAATGAAGTCGCACGCCGGGCTGCTAAAACGGGTCTGGTTCTGAGTCCGCACCCAGAAGATTCCGAGCGTGCGTTGCGTGATTATGAAGATGGAGTCGATCCGGGATTCGAATCTGTTGAACCATACGCGAACGAAACCAATTACGTTCGTCGCGACCAGCAAATTGCAGCAAAATGGAAATGCCCGATTCATTTTTCACACATCAGTTTGGCGAGAACCATTGAAACGATCACAGAATTTCGCGCGGCTTCAAAATCCGCCCGGGTGAGTTACGAGTTGACCCCGCATCACCTGGTTCTCGCGCAGGAAGACTATAGAAATCAAGAAGTTCCGAAAGTTAATCCACCATTGAGAAGTTCTCAGGATCGATCTTGTCTCCAGAAGGCGCTTGGGGAAAGCGAAGTCGCTGCTATTGCATGTGATCATGCTCCGCATACCGAAGAGGATAAGAAACAGGGCGCTTGCGGGCTTATCGGCGTGGAAACGACACTTGGTGTCATCCTGACGAAATTTGTCCACGGGGGAGAACTTTCTCCGATGGATGCCGCGCGGCTCCTGAGCAGTGGCCCGGCCCGTGTATTCGGGCTTCCTGGTGGAACCATATCTCCCGGCCAGGCTGCGGACCTGACTTTGATTGATCCCGAACAGGAATGGACGGTGAATCCGGAGGAATTTGTTTCGCGGTCCCGAAATACGCCTTTCGAAGGTTGGAAACTGCGCGGTAAAGCGGTCGGAACGTTTGTCGGTGGGCAGCTTGTATATGCGTCGGATGAACTTCGCGGTCGGTTTTCACCGGTCTCAGGTGCAGAATGATGAAGATTTTTATCGACGGAAATGGGTTGCTGACAACTTTGAGGGAACTCAGGCCGGCACTTATTGTTGAGGAGGATCCCCTGAAGAGCCGCAAGAAGATTGCCAGGTGGCTTGCTCGATATGCTGAATATCAGAATTGCGACTTAGAGCTGGTGTTTGGGGAGAATGAGACAGTGGAAATTGTGACGCCTTTCGAGGCCGTGGGGGGAGTGCAGGTGCGGAATCTGAACACAGATGAAGAGGTGCTAAAGCAGATTGCCGGTCCCGCGAACCGCCTGGCCCAACAGCAGGAGGTTCAGGTTGTGACAGCAGATGAGCGCCTGCGTTCTGCACTGCAAAAAAGCGATGCCCGTGTCCTTACGCCAAAAACATTTGCAGATCGCGTGGCTGAAACCACCGGCGGTCATAACGATACCAGTTTTGACGAACCCGGTGAAAAATACACCGGCGTCCCTGATGAAGAAGTAAGTTTTTGGGTAAATTTTTTTGATGACGATTGAACGTCCGTTTATCGGCTTTTAACTCGTAGGTGAATCAGGAAACAACCAGAACAGGTTGGCCTGCTATGAAAATGGTGAGGGATGCTACAATACTTCTGGTGGCGTGTTTTTTTGCTTTGATGTGGGGTCTGTATTTGCGAGAACACATCCCGACAGAAACAGGAACTACGCTTAAGCCGGATTACGAATCTCTTCTACCGGAAGGACAGACGAAACGAAAGACTGTCATGGGTATCTACATGTCAGGTGAGCGGCGGGGAAAGACTGTAACGGAAGTTAAGAAGACCGAATCCGGGACGATCACCGTGGAGAGTCTGACCCAACTGGAACTGGGCGATCTGAAGAAAATTATCATCCCCGGGGGCAAAACTGTCGATGTCAATTTCCGGGCCACAATCTCCCCTTTAACTGGTTTAAGGACAATCAGCCTGACCTCAAAAAGCCTCGGAACCAGCCTGCTGGGTCGCCGCCAGGAAGGCGTTTTAAAGCTCGACGGGAACGTCGCCGGGCAGAAGATTCATTCGAAAGTGCCTTTTGAAAGTGAACCCGTTTTAAGTCAGACTTTCTCGCCGCTGGCAGGTCTGCCTGATTTGGGTCGTGTTGATGAGGGACGTGTCTGGACGATACATGTCGTCAATCCGCTGTTGGGCTCGGTAAAATCAGTGAAGATACGCCATGCAAAAATCCAAAACGTGACGGTTGATGGGGAACAGTATCAACTGCATCGGCTCGACATGAAGATGGGCACTCATATATGGAAAGCGTGGGTGCGACCAGATGGAGAAGTTCTCTACCAGGGCACCCCGTTCGGGCTTTCTTTACTACGAGAGAATATAGGCAAAGACTGGCAACAGGCGTTAGGAAAAGTGATGGGGACAAAGCCTGGATATTGACGGTGTTGCCTCAAGCTTCCAGGTCGAGGATCCTGTGATAGGCATCCCAGAGAGATCTGTAATAATCCATAATGCGGCCAGGTTGATCGCTTTCGGGGATTTCGGCCAGGCAATATCCTGAGTAGTCAATAGTGCGCAGCAGACCCAGAAGCTCAAGCCAGGGATAATCATCCGTGCATAGATCCCGCATATGCACAAGTCCGATGGAATCGGATAGCAGTTCAAAGTTGTCTCGGACGCTGCCGTTGACGACTTCACCGGCATTCGAGTTCCAGCAAGCGTAAAGGTTCGAGTGACCGGCATGGTCGAGGATTCGGCGGATCCGCGTGGGTTCGGCTGTATCGTGCCCGTGGACCTCGAGACGGACTTCAATGCCGAGGCCGTCGGCGTATTCTGCGCATTCGGCGAGAGATTGGCCAATTTGCTTTAAGGTTTCGGCTTCGGGTACTTCTTCGGGGAGTGCGTTGGGTCTGACCTTGATCCCTGGGGCACCGACATCGGCAGCGAGCTGAGCGTACTCTTTTGTTCCTTCGATATTCCGTTTTAGTTCTTCCGGATCCGGGCTGTGGTATTCGAACGCGCTACCCAGGCCGGCGAGCTGGACAGAACTGGCTTCGAACTTTTTGCGGACCGCTTCCCGCTCTTCGGCGGACAAATCGACTTCAACCCCATGAGCATGTGTGGTGCGTGGTTCAACGCCCGAGAATCCGTGCTCTGTGCACATCTCGATAATAGTTTCAATATCCCAGTCTTTGGCAAGATTGTACGTAACCAACCCGAGCTTCATTTTACCTCTCCTTCCGATGAAAAAATCGCCGCTTTCCAGTCGACAAGGAGCAGTATAGACAAGGGCGGGGAATAGAGCAAGCGGGAAAAGGATTTACATAAAAGCTGCCGTTTCGCCCTGAGATTCCAGGAAAGGATTCGCCTTATATGTGATTACCGCTACCCAGCTGTCGTCATCCTGATCTTCTTGTTTGTTCTGCAGGAATTCCACATCCATAACTTTAGCGCCATTGAGCCGGGCGAGTTTTTTATTGACAAGGCTGACCAGCTCTTCGCTTTTTTCGGCCCGCACGCTCAGGACTTTAACCGGCGGCTGTTTGCGGCCCTGGTTGTGATGGGCCAGCTGCTGGACGAGGGCTTGAATAATATAAAGGCGATTAAGGTATTTTTCCTTGAGTTCTTGTGTGACCGGGGAAAACGAGTAAGGGTCGAAAATCGTTTCGAGTTCTTCCTCGTGATCTTTGAGCTCATCAAGGAGATCAGATCGGAGACGATGCTGGATCTTAGAGAGTTTCCGAGCTATATTGCGGGCGGCGTTGCTCATTTGCGGGTTTCTTTCCTGATCGTCTATAGCCTATCCAGTTCATAATATTATATTTGGCCGATTTCATTTCGTCAAATTAGCTCGACTTTTGGAGCGGCAGGCTGTAGGCTACTGTTACGCTTTTTGACTTGCTCTTCGCTCCGAGAACGAAGGGGCTTTGCGGGCGATGTTGTTAATGTAAAAGCTTCCTGCAAAAGCGTTTACATGGTTTGTTGCCAGCGATGGAGAAACTTGCCCGGTGTGGTAAATCTTACCGTTGAAAGCCCTTTGATTCCTTCGAGAAGTTGCTGAAAAATGGTCGCAAATGGAGAATCTCCTTTTCCTGTCGGCTCCCCATTTGAATTTACTTTCAGGTGCCAGGGACGAAGGGCGATTTGGAGCAAACCACCAGGACACGCGCGGAGGGTCTGTTCGACCAAATACATATAGTCGTCAGGCTGGCGATTCCCTTCGAATAATTGCCAGAGGTAGCAGCTGATCGGATTCCCCG
>JAGXLK010000078.1 GCA_018334735.1 Planctomycetota bacterium
GGGGCACTGGTGGGACTACTTCGTCTGCTCTCTGATGTATTTCCTTGCGATTGCAGTCGGATATTTATTGCTGATTATTCCCGGGATCTATCTGGGGACTGTATATATTCTGGCACCTTGCGAAAGCGTTCTTGGGCGGCGACGGGCCGGGAGAGCACTCAAGCGTAGCCAGGAACTGATCCGTCCGAATTTCTGGCGGGTTCTGGCCCTTCTTGTTATTCTTGCCGCCGCCGGCCTTGTTGTGTTAATCCCGATGATGTTCCTCCGCTATATCCATATCGGGCTGGCAGATGCGTGGTTTTCGCTCTTGATCTTGGTTGGAGTGCCGTTTGGCCTCACCGTGAACATCTGCCTGTATCGAAATCTTCAACGGTGTGAGAAGCAAAGGCAGAAAGAAGAAAAGAGGAAGTCCCGAGAGGAACCTGTCGAAACTCAGGCCCAGAAAGAGGATCGGCAACGAAGACACGCCAGCTGGTGTTGTCTTATTCTTTTGGTCCTTCTGGGTTTGTTCTTATGGTTTATCAGCCCGTTCAGCCCGTTTATGAAATAAAATATGATCGCTATGCCGTACGCATTGCAAAGCCAGCGGTTTGCGCTGGCAAGGCACGTTCGTGCGGCGATTTTTGTAAGTGCGATGTGCAGCCGATTTTTTATCATCGGCACTGGCACATGAGCGGACTGGACTTCCGCCGGAGGCTGGAGTTCAGAACGCGGTCGCGTCTGTTGGGACTTTCGGTCTCGGAGCAAAACAGCAGAACGACCAACGGCAGGTCAACCTCGGCGATGTGGACCTGCAGCTACCTGCCATTTCCCAACGTTTGTCTGTCTCAATTACGCCGGATATCCGGCGGCCAAGCCGCGTGGAACAAAGCCGGGAAAATCGGAGAGCCCGTTAAACGGGCGATTCGGAATGTGCCGGGAGATCAATCGAAGATGAGGGCGGCTTTCCAGACATTGTCCCGTTTTTCGTGAAGGGTTTCGAGGGCTTCCTCGGCTTCATCGAGAGGAAAACGGTGGGTGATAATACGTTCGGCATCGACTTTATCGCGCGCCAGAAGGTCGAGCGTAACGGGGAAATCGAAAGCAAATCCCATCGTGCCGAGCACGGTCATTTCGTCCAATGTCATATTCGTGCAGTCGAAATCGTCTGTTTCATTGCCGGTCCAGCCCATAAGCAGAATGGTTCCTCCCTTGCGGGCCAGGGAGACGGTTTTTCCGATTGTTTCCTGGATACCAACAGCTTCCATCACACAATCGGCACCTATGCCGTCGCTGATTTCCATTACCTTATCTTCGACGGATTCGGATGTGGGGTCGAGAACCCATTCAGCTCCGACGGCCAGGGCGGCCTCTCTTTTGTAATCTTCGGGTTCCGTGACGAGTACTTTGGCCCCACTGTTAACCGCATGTTGGACCAAAAAATAACCGATCGTTCCGCAGCCCAGGACAACGACAAAGTCACCAATGTTCAGGTTACATCGCCCGACGCCATGGAGGGCCCCGCTTATTGGTTCGGCCAGCGCCCCTACCTCAAAACTCACCGCCTCGGGCAGAGGATGCAAAAACCTTTCTGTCATCAGGATATACTCCGCAAATGAGCCATCGACCTGATGCCCGATAATCGTGATATCCCGGCACATGTTGTAGTCGCCTTTGAGGCAATTCGGACATTCACCGCAGACAAAAAACGGCTCGACCACGACGGGATCGCCGGGCTCAAATTTCGTTACATCCGGCCCGACAGTATCCACAACGCCGCTGCATTCGTGTCCGAGTATCATGGGCAGGTCGATCCACGGGTGCTTGCCGATGTAGCCGTCAACATCCGATCCGCAGACGCCTGTCGCTTTTACCTTCACGACGACTTCGCCCTCGCCCGGCTCAGGTTTGTCAACCTCCTCGATGGTGAGGTCGAATGGTTCGTGACATACTGCGGCTTTCATTTTAGCCATTTTGGGCCTCCTTCAGAAAAAATGACACGCCGTTTCAACAATAACAGTCTCAGGCGTCAAACTGGGGGTCAGTTTCTCGGTGCACTTCCTGCTGAGACTCGTCGTAACTTGAGGTGGCGGCAAGTTCTTCCATCAGGGCGTTGAACGCTTCCCGGTCGATCGGGATATCGACGGCTTCACCTTTATTCGACGAGAGGGCGATGGCGTTGGCCAGCTCAAGTTGGTTCACGCCAACTTCTCCGGGTGAAATCAAAGGTTCGCCTTCAAGAATGGATCGGGCAAAGTTCCTGAGAATCACGTGATGGCCCGTATCGCATTCCGGCAGTTCCAGGTCGACCATTTCAGTCTCCGGTTTACCCCACATCTCGGTATTTTCGCGGCTGAATTCACTCACAGGGGTTTTGTAGCGGGCAAAACTGAGCTGACCATCGATAAACTGGAGTTTGCCTTTTTCGCCCCAAACCTGGATGATCTGACCGGGGCCGGGTTCGCACGTGGAGACATAGAAATAACCGGTCGCTCCGTTTTCATACTTGAGGGTGGCATCCGCATGATCTTCCACTTCAATGTCATGCATCCAGGTCTTTGTTGTTCCATTGACCCGGGAGGGCATACCGCCGAGCAGGATGAAGATGTCCATAATGTGGGGGGCCTGGTTCATCATTGGTCCGCCCCCTTCGCCGGCCCATGTGGCGCGCCAGCTCCCTGAATCATAATATGCCTGGCTGCGAAATTCCGGTGATACCAGAAGCGTGCGGTGGATCTCACCGAGCTCACCGGCTTCAACGAGTTCGCGGGCTTTCCGCACGGCTGATTCCGTACGGCGCTGGAACATCACGCAGAAAATCTTATCGTGTTCTTCGGCGGCTTCGACCATTTTCTCGGCGAATCCAACGCGCACGCCGATGGGTTTTTCGCTCAGAACATGAAGGCCCGCTTTGAAACCATCGATGGCGATGGGTGGGTGGAAGTAATGAGGCGTGGCAACGACGAGCGCGTCGGCAAGATCCGCCTCCAGGAGTTCTTCGTGGGAGGTGAAATACGGGACATCGTATTTTTCACCGATTTCTTTCGCTCGATCTTCATCGATATCGGCCACGCCGACCAATTCCACCTCGTTGACCTTCTGGCAGCTGTTGCAATGTCCGGAACCCATACCACCAACACCAACTATGCCAATTCGCACCTTATCTGCCGACATAAATCCACTCCTTTAGTACTGCGGAAATATTCGTCTTCCAAAAACAACAAAACACGGCGAGTAGAAGGTTCTTGTAACACGGGACCCGCCCAAAATCAAACGGAAAAAAAGGGTGGTTGACACTGCCAACAGGCAAACTTACAATGGCGTTCTTCCTGTCCCGCCATTTCACAGAAAACAGGAGAAAACAGTGGAGAGGTATCGGTGTGAGGTGTGTGGCTATATTTACGATCCCGAGAAAGGTGATCCAGCCGCGGAAATCGATCCCGGCGTATCTTTTGAAGATCTTCCTGATGATTGGGAATGTCCCATTTGTGGGGTAGGAAAAGACCAATTCGAGCTCGTCGAGTGAATTCTGGACGGAAAAGACGACATGACTAATTCCACAACGAGTGCAGTGCCCGAATCCCCATCGCTCGCGGCGGCCATCCAGCAGTTTTTCGCGGAAATGGAATCCTGGGTCCGGCGGGTCGTTCAAGCCAATCCCAACGGAATCAGTTCCGGTTCGCACGACGGGGGCACGTTCATGATTCCCTGGGCTTCCTACGCCCGCACGACCGGCGATCCTCGCCCCCTCCCATTTATGAAAATGTACCGTGATCGAACCCGAGCGCGATTCGTTCAGAACGACAGCTGGAGCCATGGATACTGGAAAAAACAGGAAGCTCATCACGGCACGGAACATTTTGAACTTTTTTTGGGATCTTTGGTGGGACTCGACAAAACGGATCGCGAGACGGTACGGCAACTCGAAGATGCCGCACATCACATAGGTAATTGGAGCGATGGGGCACCGGATTGGTACGATTGGGGCCGGGGCGTTTTCCGTTCTCTGTATCTCGGGACCGAGTTCGTGGGCGAACCTTCCCTCAATTTCCCCGAACACGTCCGCATGATATCGATCGCTTTGATTGCCCACGATGCGACAGGGGAGGAGCGTTACCTGGATTTCGCAATTCATTACGGGGAGCGCTGGGCGCGGGCCATTTTGGAGAATACTGGCCTGCCTATCGGTATCGATTCTGAAGGTCCTGTCTACCGGCGGAAGGAGGGCGACGAGGATTATGATTCTTTTGCCGGGGAAGCTCCTGACGATCTGGGGGCGCTTCTGGCCCGCGCAGAGAATCTGCTTGCGTCCGCCGTGCCCGAAGCCATGCTGACGCTTTGGGAGAAGACGGATAATGCGATTTATCGTGACGCTGCGGCGCGTATTACAGAGGTTGCGGCCGAAGAAATCGCCAACCCCATCGCCTGGCAAGCCCAGGCCGCCGTGCGGCGTTTCAGAAATCGAACGGGGAGCGAGCAGTTCGATGAACTTTTGGAAAAGGTGCCTCCAGAACAGTTGCGGGACGCCCGCGAGCTGACGATGGTAATTGACCCTGCCGAGAGGGTCGGGACCGGGCCTCTCGGCATGCGGAGTGACAAACCGGATTGGTTGGACGAGAACGGAGATGCCGCGCCGAGTCCACTTTTGTGGGCTTTGACAGGGATCATAAAGGAAGATCGTGAACTGCTGCGTCGAGCGGTCGATCTGGGGCGAGCCTATTTCTGCATCGCTCAGCTAGTTTTCGGCGATGTTACCGAACACGGGTGCGGTTCACGTTCGCTTTCGGCCGTTGCGAGGGGACACGGCCGTTTGAACGGTGCGGGAGTAGTGACGGAGGTGCTTGAGCCGGCTGTGGAGTTCAGTGAAAGCTTTTAGTGGTTTGCCTGCCTGTGGGCGGTTCACTTGCTTCTGAAGTGGGAGCGAGCCATGTGCGTTGAGCAGAAATATTTGCACAGTCGGGACTGAGCGGTAGGCAGAAAAAGTTTTTACCCCAGAATCCGGATTTCAGAGCCGTTGATGAGCCGGTTTAGACTAAAGAAACGGTTAGCCCCCCGCGGGCGGACTGGACTTCAGCGGTAGTGTGGAGTTCAGCACGCGGGAGCGTTTGTTGGGTTTTCGTGCGTGTTTGCATTTTCCGGCATTTGTCCGCCTCAAGTCCAGTTTCGCCCACCGATCTGCCTTGACCGCCGGCCCAGGTCGGTCGCATTCACCTGCCCGCTTTCCGGGCCTGGCGCGCTATGTGTTCTGCGTTAACTAATCTATCTTCGGATCCTCAGAGTTTTCGTCTCTTGCGATCAGGGCGTTATGAGGCGGGTCGCTGGAGACTCCCTTCACGGGATTCCTCCTTCCTCGAACGTGAACTGGTTAAACCAAACAATCACTGTAGGAGATCGGAGGAATCCCGTCCTTTACGATATCAAATTTTTCGGGGCGCAGGGTCTTCGCGGGATGAGTGCCATATCCTGGCAAATTAATGGATTCAGTTTGACAGGCTGCGAGCGTGGAGAATACAGTAGTACATAAAGCGTAAAGCGCGCAGTTAGAACTTCACTCGGCCAGATTTTAGTGAAAAGGGGGTGTGTAGTGACGCAATCAGACGGTCACAGAGAATCGGCGTTCACTTTGATAGAACTTCTGGTCGTCATAGCGATTATCGCCATTCTGGCAGCTATGTTGATGCCGGCGCTGGAAAGAGCGCGCGACGCTGCCCGCGACGTCTCCTGCAAGAACAACCTGGGGCAGCTCGGGCTGGCGCAGACGATGTACATGAATGACTTTGGTGGTCCTACCTACGGCACCGGTGCCTACGGTCCCCTCACGAAGAACGGGTATTTGCCGGACTACTGGCCGAACGGTTATCCCTGGCATGCCCAGTGGGCCAGGCCGCTTGGTGTATGGGATTGTCCATCGGCCGGGTTTACCACCGACAATGCCGGGTGGTGCGCCCCATCGGGCAAGAAATACGCCTGCTACAACTACGTACCGCACGAAGTTGATATTATCATTGCCAATCACCCCAGCTATGCGTCGAGCGACAAGTTCTGGCTTGCCTCGGGCGGGCTCTACAACTACAGGTGCAACATTAAGACCAACAACAATTACCCGAACACGTGGGGTTGGTACGGGGCTGGCGGAGCATACCGATGCGAGCGGTACTACCTGACTGCCGAAATGAATTATCCCTCCAAAGTATTGTTGATGCGCGACGGTCTCGGAGCAGGCGGGACCGGCGCCAGCCGGCGCTGGGGCGAGTGGCGCTCCCACCCACCCAACTCCGACCACTTTCTCTTCTACCGTCACCAGGGGCATTTCAACGCCCTGGCGTGGGACATGCATGTGATCGGTATCGCCTGCGGAGAAGTTGGTTTCAATGAGTCGAAGATGTGCGCCGGGGAATACGAAATGCTGGTCGCCCCGCATGCCTTGATTGAACCGGACGGCGATCTTAAATACATCGATCCGTGTTCGTATCCGTAAGTTCTTGCTCACGGCGAAGAGCTTCGGTCGGCTGACGTCGGTTTTGATATGGCGGTCCGAGTGTAGCGGTGAGAAATCCAAAACCCGACATGAATAGAGCCAGGGGCTGAGAATAAGGCGGGAGGCGAGCGGGAGGATTAAACGGTTTGCTCACTGCGGGATCTGCCTGTCTGAGGCAGCCCGAGAATTTGCAGAGCTCGTTTGTTTCGTGTAAAATACAGTTTGATGGGGGCGAAAATCTCTTATGAACGCACGAAAGGACTTTCTTGTGAAATCGGATATTCATCCCGAGTATATGGACTGCGAGGTTAAATGTGGTTGCGGAGCGAGTTTTACCACTCGTGCGACCGTACCGCAAATTCGCGTTGAAGTGTGCTCCGAGTGCCATCCTTTCTACACAGGTCAACAAAAGTTTGTTGATAGCGCCGGGCGTGTGGAAAAATTTATGCAACGTTGGGGCGACACGATCGAACAGAAAAAACGGGAACTTTCAGGCGGCGGCGAGCAGGAAGAATCCCAATAGCTGATAGCCGGGGACACGCTTTTCCCATTTATATACATTACGAGAGGGGAGTCTGTACCTGAGCAATGGATGCGTTGAAAGAAAACATCAAAGAGCGAGTGAGCGAGATGCTGGAAGAGAAGGTTCAGCGGCACCGTGAACTCGAGCAAAAACTGGCCGATCCGGATCTGGCATCCAATTCCGGTCGCTATGCGCATGTCGCCCGGGAACACGGAGAGCTTACAAAATTCCGGGATATGTACAGACAGCTGCAGGAAGCGCGGCAGAGGAAAAAGGAAGCGGAAGAGCTTCTTGAAGAATCCGACGAGGATCCGGAATTGACGGAGTTGGCCGAAGATGAAATAAAGGCGGCGGATAAATCGGAGAACGAGATACTTCATGAACTGCTCGATGAGCTCTGTTCGGATTCCGAGGAAGCCCATCGAAGTGCTATTATGGAAATCCGTAGCGGGACCGGCGGGCAGGAGGCGGCGCTTTTTGCGGCGGATCTGTTCGGGATGTACAAACACTATGCCCAGCAAAAAGGCTGGAAAGTTCGCTGCCTCGATAAAAGTATCACTGACATGGGGGGGTTCAAACACATCGTGCTTTCGATCAGCGGCGGCGGGGTCTGGCAGAATCTACGTTTTGAAAGTGGCGGGCACCGCGTGCAGAGGGTACCCAAAACCGAGTCTCAAGGACGGATTCATACAAGTCTTGCGACCGTTGCCGTCCTGCCGGAAGTCCGGGAGGTGGAAGTTGAACTCAAACCGGAAGATCTCGAGATCAGTTTTATGCGCTCAACCGGACCGGGTGGACAGAACGTGAACAAAGTCGATTCGTGTGTCCGGATTGTCCACGAACCGACCGGAATTGCTGTAAAATGCCAGGAAGAAAAGTCACAGCACAAGAATAGAAAACAAGCTCTGAAACTGTTGCGGGCAAAAATATACGAGAAACAACAGGAAGAACAGAAAGAAAAACGTGATGAACTCCGTCGGACCCAGGTTGGCAGCGGCGACCGTAACCAGCGGGTCCGAACGTATAATTTCCCCCAGGATCGGGTGACCGATCACCGTATCGGGCTGGATACGTTTGGGATTGAAACCGTTTTAATGGGGAAGCTGGATCCGATTGTAGAAGCTCTTAAGGAATGGGACAAGCAGGCCCGGATTCGTGCGCTTGCGAAAGATTCTTAAACCGGTTTCTCTCGAAAATAGACCCTTTACCCGAGAACAAGAGCCAGGTGCTTCGCACGGTTTGAAGAGGCCGATTCCGGTAGCCCCTCAACCTGTGGTATTACTCCGAGACGGCTACTTTCATACCAC
>JAGXLK010000079.1 GCA_018334735.1 Planctomycetota bacterium
GATGTTTCTGACCTTTCTGACAACGAACTCAGCGAAGTACGAGCAAGCCGACTCGGGTTTATTTTCCAATCTTACAATCTTATCCCTCAACTTAACGTGACAGACAATATTGAAATTCCCCTCTACTATCTGGGCCTGTCCGAACATGAGAGTTACCAGCGCGCGGTCGAACTTGCCCGGCAAGTCGGCCTCGGACATCGGCTCAAACATCTTCCAGCGGAGCTCAGCGGCGGTCAGCAACAACGTGTAAGTATAGCACGAGCGCTGGCCAGTAACCCACTGCTTCTGCTGGCAGACGAACCCACGGGTAATCTCGACACAAAAACGGGAGCGGAAATCCTGAAACTGCTCAAAGATCTAAATGATCGTGGGACCACTCTGGTGATGGTTACACACGATCCGAATGTCGCGGAAATGTGTGAGCAAACGTACCACCTCGTGGACGGAACTCTCGAAGAGCAAGACGCTCACGGACATACGCCCTAACCTGCACTTAAGGATTTATTTGTTCAGCCCCAGAACCCCGCTACAGACGTCATTGCGAGGTGGAGTAGCTGCCGCGGCAATCTCGCTGTTGGGCGAACAAAACGGCGAGCTTGTTTCGCCCATCTTCCGATGGCCTCGCACTGACGCGCGAGCACAAATGGATAATGTAACGCTTTTCAAACGGATACCTAGCCCGGATTTTACGGATAATTGGGAGCTATTGTTGCCCAATCAGCGTAGAATCTTTATTGAACAGCGTTCATAACCCTTCTCAGCCAAAAATCCGGGCTAGTGATATAGACCTTTACGTTCCCACTCGAGGATGATCGATGCTGACCTTTCGAATAAAACGAACTTTGCGCACGGGGCTGAAAAGTCTCTGGCGCAACAAACTTCGCAGCGGGCTCACGGTGCTCGGAATCACTTTCGGCGTATGCTCGGTTATTGCCATGCTGGCAATCGGCCAGGGTGCCAGCTACGAAGCACAGGAGCAAATTAAGGCTCTGGGGAGTAACAATATCATTCTCCAGAGCGTCAAACCTCCCCAAAGCCAGGATATTTCCAGTTCCAGCAGCCGGGTCCTCGCCTACGGACTGACATTTAAAGACGCCCGCCGAATCCGAGAAACTGTGCCGGGAGTGGAAGTAATCACCCAGGCACGAAAAGTTCGAGAAACGGTGTTTCATGGACGTCGCCAGTTCGATACAAACCTGGTCGGAACCGTACCATGGTACCCCACCGTAACAAATGCCAGGCCGCTCAGAGGACGTTTTTTCAATCATCTTGATATGGACGCTCGAAAAGCAGTTTGCGTTCTGGGCCAGGCTGCCGAAAAAGCTCTGTTCCCTCTGGGTGGAGCGTGTGGTCAGTTGATTCGGGCCGGGAAGAGGCGGTACCGAGTGATCGGTATCCTCTCCTCACTGAATCGGGGCGAGGTAACTCAGTTGGAGCAGCGGAGCGATCCGGATAGCGATATCTATGTTCCTCTCAGCACTCTGCAAGTCCATTTTGGCAAAACAGTTGTGAACCGAAGTGCTGGTAGCTTTAACGCGGAACAAGTGGAACTTCATGAACTGATCATACAGGTTGACCGACTGGACAGAGTGACAACCGTGCATCGGATTGTCGAACAAATCCTGGCACAGGATCACAAACAAAAGGATTATAAAGCAATCGTACCGCTGCAACTTCTGGAACAGGCCAGGCGAACAAAAAGGATATTCAGCATCGTGCTCGGCTCCATTGCTGCCATCAGTCTGTTGGTCGGCGGTATCGGCATCATGAATATTACCCTCGCCACCATAATGGAACGCACACGGGAGATCGGAATTCGTCGGGCCATGGGGGCTAAAAAACGTCACATTGTCGAGCAATTTCTCACCGAAACGGTACTGCTTTCAATCTTCGGTGGTTTGCTGGGAATAGCGCTGGGGATTTCACTGCCCTACTTTGTAACCCGCTTCGCTGGTATGTCAACTATCGTCACAGGATGGTCCCTCCTGCTCGCTTTTGGTATCAGCGCTTCCGTCGGGCTTATCTTTGGGATTTATCCGGCCTACCGCGCAGCAAATCTCGATCCCATTGATGCGCTCCGGCACGAATAACTTCACTTTTTTCTCAAAAGGTTTGTGCAAAAGGACGTTCCTGCGTCCCGAATCCCGGTTCAGCAAACAGTGTAAATTGTTTGGCCTGCCACTCCTTGACAGTTTCCCCTCCCGATCTTACTATACCTCTGTGGCGGTGTGAGAAACGTCTCTGCACCGTCTTCCCTTTTCTCAAAAACAGAAGACCGTTTTGTTATGTCGCAGAATGCCACTAATCCCATCTCCGAGAATCTCAGCTCCGCCCAAAAAGAAGCCGTAACCTATGGAGACGGTCCACTTCTCGTCGTCGCAGGCGCCGGCAGCGGAAAAACACGCGTCATCACACGCCGGATTGCGTGGCTCGTGCAAAACGGCGTGGCACCCGACCGCATTGTAGCGATAACTTTCACGAACAAAGCCGCCGATGAGATGAAGCGCCGCGTGGAAAATCTGGTTGGTGAAAACGTTATGATACGGACTTTCCACTCACTCTGTGCCTGGATTCTTCGCAGAGACGCCGATCGGGTCGGCCTCTCCCCCTCTTTCAGCATCTACGATCGGCGTGACTCTTCGCGTATTGTCCGGCAAATTATCAAGCAAAAGAACCTCGACAGGGAGACTTATAAACCCTCTGACATTCGCGATCGCATCAGCGCGCATAAAGACAAACTGGAAAATCCCGATGAGGCCGACCAAGAGGCTGTCGGCGCTTATGATCGTGAAGCGGCTGAAATCTACCGTTGTTACAATGAACGGCTGCTTGAGAATAACGCGCTGGATTTTGATGATCTCCTTGTCAAAACGGTCGAGCTCTTCAGTAAAAGCCCTGAAGTTTTGTCGCGCTACCAAAAAGCATATCAGCATGTTTTGGTGGATGAATATCAGGACACAAATCTTCCCCAACACCTCATCGCTCGGGCGCTGCAGGGTTATCATCGCAACATCACGGCCGTGGGGGATCCCGATCAAACCATCTATACCTGGCGAGGCGCCCGCCTGGATAACATCATGGAGTTTGAAGAAGATTTCCCGGGCGCGCATATCATCAAACTTGAACAAAACTACCGCTCAACCGCCAACATCCTGCGTGCCGCATCAACGTGTGTTGGTTTCAACAAGTTACGCCACGAAAAAGTCCTCCGCACCGAATCCGAATCGGGTGAACCTGTGAACGTCATCCACTTTCCTGATTCTTACGAAGAAGCCAATTGGATAGCGGAAGAGATACAAACTCTCATTGAAGGCGGCACACCGGCCGGAGAAATCGCCCTTCTTTACCGGACAAAATATCAATCGCTTCAGCTTGAAGAAACATTGATGGATAAGTCGGTCCCCCACCAGGTGGTCGATACGATTGGATTCTTCGAGCGAAAAGAAATTAAGGACATCTGCGCGTATCTGCGGCTTATTATGAATCCGCACGATGATGTAGCATTTCGGCGTATTGTGAATGTACCGACACGCGGAATTGGGCCCAAAACCCTCGAAAGGGTCGAAAATATTGCAGCAAACGCTGGCAAAGCCGCGGCTCTGGCCATTCAGAAAAAAGATGCCCTCAAAGAACTACCCACCCGAGCTCGCAACGCCGTCGAAGGGTTTGCCAAACTTTATAAAAAACTGACAGAGCTCGATGCTAATTCCATCTATGAACTTATAAAAACAATCGTCGACGAAACGGAATATATACAGGGAGCGCCCGACGAAGAGCGCGACGACGTCCACGAGATTATCGATTATCTGCTGGGTTTCGCCAAACAATATGATAAACGCCATCCCGGGGGTGACCTTGTCTCGTTTATGGAACGCACGGCTCTTATTTCCGATGCCGATGGATGGGAATCAAGCGCCGATGCCGTATCTCTTATGACGCTCCACTCCGCCAAAGGCCTCGAATTTGATGCGGTATTCATCGTCGGTCTGGAAAAAGATCTGCTTCCCCATCAGAGAGCCCTTGAAGACAATCGGCATGGGGAAACGGGTGGAGCACTCGAAGAAGAACGCCGACTCCTCCATGTCGGGATGACCCGGGCACGTTATCGTCTTTACCTGACCCATGCGCGCGAACGAATGATCCGCGGACGCGATCAACCCACACGGCCTTCCCGATTTCTCGACGAATTGCCACACGAAGGAGTGCAACACGAAACTATCGGCGGCGACCCGTCATTTGCTTCCGCAAGCCTGTTTGGAAAAAACGCTCGTGCAGTTAAAAAAAGAAAAAAAAGGTCAAAAAAGGCCCGATTGCAAAGCGGGGGCAAAGGGCCTGTCCTTAAAGTCCTTGACGGTTCTGGTGAGTTCATCGAGGAAGGCAGCCATGTAGAACATGCTTCCTATGGGGAAGGAGAAGTATTAGGGGTTTCAAAGGCAGGCAAATATCAGAAGATCCGCATCGATTTTTCAGATCACGGCGTGTTAACAATTGTTGCTGAAATTAAATAGAAGCCTCAAAAACAATGACCGAAACCGATTATGTCGGGCGTGGCGGTGATAAACTCGAATTCGCCCTGAATAAACTTGACCTTGACGTGTCCGGAGCAACTGCCGCCGATTTCGGCTGTAATATTGGAGGATTCACCGATTGCCTTCTGCAGCGCGGCGCCCAACGTGTATACGCCGTCGATACCGGTTACGGAATGTTTGAATGGAAATTGCGCAACGATGACCGCGTAATCGTCATGGAGCGCACGAACGCCATGCACGTCTCACTTCCTGAACCGATGGATATTATAACGGCCGATGTCGGCTGGACACGACAACGTCATATCCTCCCCAACGCTTTACGCCGTATCAGCAATGACGGTTTTATCCTCAGCCTCTTCAAACCGCAATATGAGGCGGAAGATGCCTTGATCCACGGCGGTGTTGTGCCGCCCGACGATTTCGATCTCGTGCTCCGCCGCTCCCTGGCTGAACTGGCAGAGATGGGCATACGGGTCCGCCATATCGTCCAGCTTCCGCGCCAGAAAGAGTCCAAAAATCTCGAAGCGTGGCTCCATATCCTGCCCAAAGATTGCAGACATCAAAATGGTGATGCGTCCTCCTCCGAAGATTGAACGTTTATGACGCCAGAACGCCAGATCCGCGAAATATCTCTCACCAAGAACGCATTCGAACGCGGGCATCAGATGGACCAGCGTCTTCGCGATACCCTCCGCATACCCGTTCAGACCATCGCGACGAACATCGGCCATGGCGGGAAACTCACCAGCAGGTTACCCGCAACCGGGACGGAAACCACTCTGGAAAAACCCGTCCATCCGAAACCATCGAATTACCGGGGCACCGCACTTGCGAGAGCGCAAAAGCGCTTCGATGGCACTTCCAAATACCTGGTGGAGAAAGTCCCTGCCATCCAGCTGGAAGATGTGAAAGGCATTCTCAGTAACCACAAGATCCCGGTTTGCACTGGCAACCATGACGACCCTGACGGTGCGCCGTGGGACACGATCTGGTCATCGATCTGCCGACCGGCTGAGGATCTACTTTCAGTCGCCCCCGGCCTCCCCTGCCGCGATGCGCACCAGCCCTTTCGGGTGAAACGGGACGACTGAGCGGGCTATGCAAAGCAAATGCACAGGCCCCCGGGCACATGTGCTTCAGCGTGCATTATACCCTTAGCTATTGAGGCTCACGTTTCTTTGCGAGGCGGCATAATCGCCGCGGCAATCTCGGTGTTGGGCCAAGAGAACGACGGATTGCTTTGCCCATCTTGCGATGGACTCGAAATATCCCATGCAGCTTCATTTTGAGGGCAAACAAGTACAACGGGCTCCAGCAATCCGGCAGTTCTGCGTAGTTCCTTTGGAACGGAGCAAGATCGGTATTGAGCTTACGACCCGAGACCGAATTCTGATTTTAGATACTCCGCGCTTTTGCGGGCGCTTTCGAGGGGGTCTCCCGGGCAGGTGTCCTGCTCGACGCAGTAATATTGGATTCCGGCGGCCGTCGCTGCTCCATAAATCCCTTCCCAGTCCAAAATTCCATTTCCGACCTCTGTAAATGACCGTTCTTCGTCGTCCGCCATGTCCTTGAGATGCAGGATTACGGTGCGCTCCCCGTATTTCTCGACATACTCCACAGGGTCGCCGCCGCCGTGCTGAATCCAGTATGTGTCCAGCTCGGAACTCACATTTTCTGAAGACGTATTTTCGTAAAGCAAATCCAGCGCATACTGTCCCTCGAACTCCACGAATTCGAAGCTATGGTTGTGATAGGAAAGTTTAACACCCTGTCGACGACATTCTTCGCCCATTTGGTCAAGTATCTGCGCGATGTTGAGCCAATCATCACGACCTCCCCGACGTTCGTCCGGCAGATAGGGACACACCAGGGTGGCGAGGTCAAGTGCTTTTGCCAGTTCTATGGATCCAGCCAGATCACTCTCAAGAATATCCAGTCCGACATGCATTCCCGCGGCATCGAGGCCCAATTCGTCAAGAAAAGTTTTCAGGCCGGCACCGTCAAAAGGTCCGGTGCCCGTCAGTTCAACGGCGTCATATCCCATTTCACTAACCTCTCGGACTGTTCCCTCAAAATCCTGTGCGAGGACATCCCGCACGGTATAAAGCTGCAATCCCAAAACCGGATTACTCATGTTTGGCTCCTTTTCAAAAAACAAGAAAACAGATTAAGGCAAGCCGACATTGTAGCGGGGATCTCGGGCGGTTCAAGTTGCCACGGCCCTAAAAGCCTTTTTCAACTCAACCAAATAACCGGCCTGACACTTACGCGCCAGGAGCGGCATCCAGGATCCTGCCTTCAGACGCGCATCCGGACCTTACGACCAGGTCCCATACTTTGAAACTGCCGGTCGAACGGATACCATGGAGAGGTCTGGACTGGAAGGAAAGTTCTTCTTCAAAAGATGGACCCGATAAGGTATAAATCCATGGATGAAGAACGCAAATTACGAGTTTCGGAAATCTTCCGAAGTATTCAGGGCGAAAGCACCCTCGCCGGAACGCCTTGCACATTCGTACGGCTGGCCGGATGTAACCTAAACTGCTCCTACTGCGATACCCGTTACGCGGCTGAATCAGAGGGGATTGCAAAATCCGGCGACCAAATATGCCGGGAGGTTCTGGCTCTGGGGACTGATCTGATTTGTATCACCGGAGGAGAACCACTGCTGCAGAAAAACACTCTCGTGCTGGTGCAACGTTTCCTTGATGAAGGGAAATGGGTCCAGGTTGAAACGAATGGCTCTCAAAACATAACTCCCCTTCCCAACGATTGTTCATGTATTCTCGATGTCAAATGCCCGGGTAGTGGAGAGGCTGGCACCGGGTATGAAAAAAACTTTGCGATGCTCAAACCGAATGACGAAGTGAAATTTGTCATCTCCGACCGAAAGGATTTTGATTGGGCCATCGATTTCGTTATCGCACAGGGTCTCATGGAAAAATGTCCCGTACTTTTTTCCCCGGTATACGGAATTTTGTCGGCGCAAAATCTCGCACATTGGATACTGGAGTCCGGGTACGATGTTCGTCTTCAGCTCCAGCTTCATAAAATTATCTGGCCCGGTCAAAAAAAAGGTGTATGAAATCGCTGTGTGATCGCCACATCGATTCGAAGAGGGAAATTTGCCATGGATGACAACACGAAGTGGTTTGCTGATTGCGGATGGGGCGTGTTCTGCCACTGGCTTGGAGCGCCTCCGAGTTCGAATGGTGGTAAGGAACTCAGGGCCAAGACGTGGAATGAATGGGTTGACGATTTCGATGTAGAAGGCCTGGGAGACCAACTTGAGGAGGTCGGCGCGCCCTACTTTTTCATCACAATCGGACAAAACTCTGGACACTACATCGCTCCGAATGACAATTACGATAAGTACGTCGGTATTGAACCGAGCAAATGTTCGCGCCGGGACCTCGTGAGCGATCTTTATGAGGTTCTCCATCCCCTGGGGATAAAGCTCCTGGTTTACCTGCCGAGCGGAGCTCCCGCTGCCGACCCCACGGCCACGACTCAGCTCGGATGGGAGTGGGGATTTGAAGGCGATTGGCCGGGCGGTTATGGAGCCGGACGGACGGGGAAAAGGCTCGCGGATTTCCAGAAGAAATGGGAGAGCATCGTGCGGGAATGGTCAAATCGATGGGGAGAAAAAGTCCGCGGGTGGTGGATCGATGGCTGTTACTTCGCTGACGAAATGTATCGTCACAGCAACGAACCCAACTTCCGCAGTTTCGCTGAGGCTCTCAAGGCTGGCAA
>JAGXLK010000080.1 GCA_018334735.1 Planctomycetota bacterium
GGGAACAATATCAGCGTCTTTGCCTTCCATAATGCTTCCTTTTTGATCGGCAATATTGAGAATCTGCGCGGGATAAATGGTCGCCATGCGAACCAGTTCAGCAAACGGAATCTGCGTTTGTTCTCTGAGACGCTGGATCATCTGTAATTGAGTAAGTGCCGTTCCCACGAGTGTCCCGTCTTTGGCCCTCGCAACGCCATCTTCTACCACAAATGATATAACTCCATGCTCGTAATCTCCCGGCGCGAGACCTGTAGCCCTAATTCCGTCTGTGATCAAAGCATACATCCCCGGGGCTTTTGAGCGAACGAGAAACTCGAATATTTTCGGATGGATATGCACGCAGTCGCCAATAATTTGCACCGATAGACGTTCGTCCATGATGGCCGCTCCCAGAGCTCCCGGTTCGCGATGATGAAGGCCACGCATGGCGTTGGCAACGTGCGTAACGTGCGTTATCCCATTCTCGACCCCAGTCCGAACCTCGGCATACGTGGCGTCCGTATGCCCCAGTGCCGCTATGACGCCGTGGGATGCAAGGTCTCGCAACAAGGGAATGACACCATCGAGTTCGGGAGCAATCGTCATCATCTTGAGCTTGCCCTGACAAAGCTTGAGAATGGATCCCAGAGCAGCCGGTGACGGCTCGCGAATGGAGATTGGCTGAATCATACCCCGTTTATCAGGATTGACGAACGGTCCTTCGATGTGAATGCCAAGAACCCGCGCCCCCTTTTCGGGTTTCGTGGGTGATTCCACGATATGACGGATATGGGGTTGGCCTTTGTCTTCATGCATTATCAGAGTTGTGGCCAGAAAAGCCGTCGTCCCGAAACGAGCAAGATGGCGCGCGACATCGGGGAGAGCATCAGAACGGTCCTCCAGCAAATCGCTTCCTCCCGCTCCATGAACGTGGAGATCGACAAGCCCCGGGAGCACAAACTTCCCGGAGGCGTCAATAACGTCGAAATCTTTTTTCGGTGCAGTCCCCGGCGCAAAAAGCCGTACGATCTTGCCATTTTCAATAATTACATTTTGAGAGACAAAATGGCCGTCAATAAAAACGTCACCGTCTTTAATCAGGCAAGATTTGTCGTCCATCAGAAAGCCCGGGGAAAAATAAAGTAGCAGGCGACCGAAGGTCATCGAGGGCCAGTATACACGTTACAGTGTAAAATGCACATTTTAGAACGCCAACGCAACCAGATTCTAAGCCTTGTGAAAAACCTGTCCCCGCTCAAAAACTCGTTTATGCGCGGTTATCATTTGTTGGGCAAGCTCACGCCGAATTTTAGGCCTTCCTCGATGGGCAGACCGTAAACGTCGCCGATGCGGAAATAAAACTCCCATCCACCCCAGGTCTGGCAGATTTTTACCAGCACACGATTGGTGCCTTCTTGCAGGTGGATGGACGTTTGGTCCTGATCGAGCGCCGCGCCGCGATACACCTCTCGACTCAGCACCTGGTCTCCGTTTATCCATACGATGATGGTATCGTCGCTGCCCACGTACAGGGTTGCGTCACGAGCATGGTCGGATTCGATTTCCGTAAAGGCGTAAGCGCAGACGTTTTGAGCGGGGTCGAAGAGTTTTTTCAGGTTGATCGGGCCTCTGCCGAGCGGTGGTTTATCCGCAGGTTGGGTTCGTTTCCAGGCAACGGTCTTTCCCCCGACGCCCTGATAGGTTGCTGCGAGGTCGACTTTCTTCTCGGGGGGGTAGGCTTTGGAAAATCCCTTCTTATTTTTGTTGGAAAACGGGCCGATTACCCACCAATCCTGGACGACTGTATCGGCTATATCAGGTTTTTCGCCTCGTGCGATCATATCGAGTATCTCGGTCACGTGCTGGTAGCGTTCAGCCACTCCTCCCAGATCCTGGCGCGTTACTTCCTCACGAAGGGGGATCACCCAGGCGTGTTTCTCACCAATTTTCTTCTTCAGCACTTGAGGTGGTCTGGCAGCAGGTGTCGGGGAAATCCGGCGTCCATTGCGAAAAACGGTCGGCTGCCCCTCCATGCCAAATACCATCAGGGCCTTCGCGAGATCTCCACGATTGCTCTGCCCCGATTTCAGAGCATGATCCAATTCAATCCGGCGGTTTTTTGGCTGCACAATCACCCGCGTCAGTCCGGTGCGTCCGTCGGTTTCAAGACGTATTCCTTCGGGTGTGACCAGTCGGTACATTGTCATATCGGGAAGCGGATTCCAGCCGCAATACGTGCCGCTTACGGGCTCTGCCTGCAAATAAGCCATTCTCTCGGGGTCAGTGACCAATACGGCTCCCTGTTTTTCCAGCCGCGCACACCGTCCCTGTTGAGTTAGTGTCGTATCGCGATCCATATCCTCGGCCAGGTACGGCCATTTTTCGTTCACCCGGCGGTATGCCCAGCATTTCGGCGAAGCGCCGCCTTTTTTGTAGTCGGTTTTGACGCCCGCCTCCATCCTCGTGGCACCGCTTTTCCAGCTGACATGGACGGTCTTTGTTTCTTTTTGCCACCGGGTTTTCAACTCGCTTTCGGCGAAGTGTCGTTGGAAATCTTCGAAAGAGTCATATTCCGTTTCGTCGCCCATCTCCACCACGAACCCGCTGTAAGAATGATCCAGCGCATTCATATTGGGACCATTGTCGTTCTCTGTTTTGACGTCTTCGTTGATCAGGGCGTCCAGCTTCTCCGCGTTGGATTTTTTTGCATCGGCCGATACAAAATAGCTGTACGAGTCAATGACGAGGGTGGGGGTGATTCTGATTTTCTTGGGATATCCGGTCTGTTCATTGCCGGGTTTGATAACAACTTTGTTCGTGCTGGCCGGAGGTCCGCCCGGCAACGGGATCAAACCGATATAACTGGCGCCATCCCGGATGGTTATCCGCTGCCCGTGTTCAGCCGTGAATGGCAGCTCCGAAACTGGCTCACCATTCACGTAAATTTGCCACGTCCGGGGTTTCTGATAATTGAAAAACCCGACCGTTGTTTGGAGACTCTTAAGGGCTGGCCCAGCACTTTTTGTTGCTGGCTCGCCAGGACGGATCTCCTGCTTCGGTCTTTCCGTTTTTGTGTTGATATAGGCCCCCATTTTGTCCGGGTCCATCCTGTAGGGGCTTCCGACCGCGATCATTTTGTTCTTCTCCTGAAACACCGCGAGATTCCCTTCCGAGGGCATCCAACCCGAATGGCTGTTGACCAGCCGGGTTTCGTTGACGCCGCAGCGGATCGTGAAAATCCCGATCTCCTGCAGTTTCGTTACGGGTTTTGCCGGCTCGCGCCGCCACTGACCGAGTACCTGCACGACTCCCCAGTGGAGGTCCGTGCTGCCGAGCCCATAATTTTCGCCCAGGTAGGTCCGGCGCCACAGCGGGTTGCGTGCGTGATGGCCCCATTCTTTATACGCACACGTCATTGAGAAGGGGATTGGTTTCTGGTCGACCATATTACTTACCCATGCGGGCGCCCAGGCGCCTGTGGCGGTCTGCTGGGCCACGCGACCGGGGGGCACATCACGGCCGATAGTGCGAAGAGTATCGGGCAGATTGTCGTTGTTCACATCGTGCAGAGATCCTTTTCTTGATAGGGTATGGACAATGTGTTGCAGACCATCCTGGGTGAGAAGGACATATTGCATGTTCGTGCGTCCGCTGGATGCAATAAAGTGTCGCAGGGCGGGGTGATATGCCGATGTGATCTCCCCGACGGATTTTGCCAGGATGCTTTTTCCCATCAGCCGGTCGAGATGGGTCGGACCAAAATCGGCGAACATTTTCTGTCCGCTCAGGGTGATTGCAAAATAATAGTGGTCGATGGATTCCTGGGTGGATCCGTCGTACCAGCACCAGGTGCGCAGGGGCCATTGTTCAAGACCATGACGACCGTCGCGCACGGCGCGCTGGCAATCTGTAAAACCGCCTCCCAGGAGGGCGCCCATAGCTGAGGTGTGATTGAAATTCATGGTGCCCATGTTGTAGCAATAACCATCACGGTAAAAACTGGCGTTCCCGCGCCAATCGCCGGTTCGGTTGTAATATTTGTTCTTCCCATCGTGGCGCAGTTCGACGGCCTGGGGGTGTTCAAGTTTGTCGGTGGGCATCCAGCACATCAGCCAGGCTTTCCAGTAGTCGTGGAAATAGTGTTCGCGAACGGGGCGGGGAAGGGCGTCTCTGTAGAGGAAATAGGTCAAAAGCCGATCATGAACATCCCATCCGTTCCAGTAGCGCGGCGGATCATTGAGCATCCCGTCGATCCACTGGAGATATTTTTTGCGGGAAGACGGCATTCGGTAGCCGCCGCCGAGGTCGTCTAATTCCTGAACGCGCTTCCACTGCCACTCTGGCATCCAGTCGGCCCGCTGGATTTGATGCGCGGCGATCAGGTTGTCAAGCTTACCATCACCCGGGATAGAAGCAGTTGGCTGCCCGCCGCGGTTTTCTTTTTTCAGAGTTTTCGCCAGAGAGGGGATATCCACCGGGGGAGGGACATCGATGTTGACGGGGTTTTCGTTTTGAGTGAAAGTGACTTCCAGGGACGGTTTTTGAATGTGAAGAGCTCCGCCGCCCACCGCAACCTGCCATTCGTAGGCTCCCTGACCGGCCACACGATAGCGCCAGTCGTAGGTTTCCCACTTCTGGAGGAGAAATCCGCAATCGCTCAGGCGTCGCAGACGCTTCGCCAGCGATTTTCCGAACGCTGGATTGGTTAGAGATGCTGTGACGTCCATACGCGCCGGATCGATGGTTTTTTCGTCGAGCTCGACCTCAGGATCGTTTGCTTCCGAATCCGGTTCAAAGGGTTGTTCGGGTGTAACGCCTGATTTTTCTATATTGTCGGCAGACCGCTTGAGAGGCGATGTCTCTGCCAGTTCGCTATTATCCAGCACCGGGTCCGGTTTGTGCCAGGCCTGGAAATAGGACACTTCGACGGGGCCGAACTGCCTGTCGACGCGGTCGTCTTTGGCACTTCGGGCTCCAAATTTCTTCCAGTACCCGGCGCCTTTGATGTAGGCGTTGAACGTCGGGCCCAGTTCAGCATCGGCTGCCCATGGTTTCTTGATAGCCCATCCCACCGCGTGCCAGCGCGGTTTGCGCTGTTTGTATAATTTTGCTCCTCCAAAACTGGTGCGGAGCTCGTACAGACCTTTACCGAAGTCGGTGCCATCAAACGGTAGCAGGAGTTCGGCTTTTTTGATCCGGTAGCCCTGCTTAAGTTTGCCGGCAATTTTTTCTGCGGCTTTCGGAAAACGGACAAGCAGGTTCCGATGCACACCGTCGAACAGCAATTCTCCAGGTCGAGGCTCATTCCACTCTTTGCGAAAACCGCTGATGAGGGCGGTGTCGGCGTCCTTCAGAAGCAAACGGTCCTGATCTCCAGTCGTTTCACCGGCATCAGCGGCAGTCACGGCAATTGCAAGACAGATGATCACAAAAAAACAGCGGTTTTTTCGGGTATGCATTCTTTTTCTCCGGGTTGTGTGCGAGAGAAAACGTTGCGAAAAAGCGCCAACGATTGTAACCTATCAAACAGGGGAAAATTTCCAAAAGCGGACCACAAACATGGCCCGGTGTCTCGCAGGGGAGCGAGCACCTTCAGTAATTCAATAGTGACAGGAGTTTTTCATGAGCGGACAGGGAGAATCTCTGATCCCCGAACATGGCGGTTTTAGAAATCTGAAAAGTTTTCGGATCGCACGGTTGATTTACGATACCACCGTTCGGTTCTGCAATCTTTACATTGACGAACGGAGTCGTACCCATGATCAAATGGTCCAGGCTGCACGATCCGGCGTTCAGAACATCGCCGAAGGTAGCAAAGCGTCGGGCACGTCGGCCAAAATTGAGTTGAAACTGACCAATATCGCCCGGGCAAGTCTGGAGGAACTGCGTTGCGATTATGAGGATTATCTCCGGCAGAGAAATTTGCCCTGCTGGGAGCCGGGCCATCCGGCACTTCAGCGTTTCAAGAAACGCCGGATTTCGAGTCTTGAAGAGATGCAGGATTGGGTGCGGGATGAATATGATAAGATGCACGGAAAGGCACACGGATCGGCACGGACGGACACGGACGACGGCGGGGGCACGGCATGCCAGGGTGCCGCATCTTCCACAGGCCGTCCCGTCCGTGAATGTCCGTGTGCGTCCGTGCCATACTCAGCCATAGCCGCTAACGGTGCGCTTTCTCTCCTGAATCTGTGCTGCTACTTCTTGCAGCGTCAATTGGCGGCTCAGGCTCGGGCTTTCAAAGAAGAAGGCGGATTCACAGAACGAATGTATCGGATTCGAAAGAAGGAGCGTGATGAAGAGTGATTGGGTTGTGTTGTGTTAAGGGCGTTGGTTTCACACGGACAGACACGGACGGACACGGACGGAGGAAACGGCCTGGCTTCTGGACACGGGGCCGTTTGTCCGTGCTGGTCCGTGTCTGTCCGTGTGCTCTGTCCACGTCCATGCACTCCGTGCTCGTCCGTGTCAGTCCGTGTTCTTTGTCTCAGTCCGTGTGTTTACCACGTCCCCCCGCCGGCACATCCCCGTGCGCTCCACGGTAAACCACCCCATCATCAATTGGCAGCCCGTTCTCATCCGCCAGGCGGAAGTACAGACGCCATGATTCGTAGCCGTGACTGAGTTTGATCAACACCTTGTTCTCGCCTTCCTTCAGGTTTACAAATGCGCGGTTTTGGTCGCGGTAACAGATGCGCCAGCCGCGGTTGTAGAGTACTTTGTCGCCGTTGATCCACACCCCCAGCCGCTCGTCGCTCCCGGCCAGCACTTTCACGCGCCGGTCCCGGTCGCTCACGATCGTCGCGGTGGCATACGCCATCACGCCTTTGTTCGGCCGGAACAGTTTCATCAGGTCGAGCGGCTTCTCCGACAGCGCGTCTTCGCCGTCTTCCAGGGCCGGTTTCCAGCGCAGTCGGGCTGGTTTCGTGCCCTTGTCGCCCGGTCTCACGCCCTCATAGGTGGCGTCCGGATCATACCCTTCCTCCGGGCCGCACTTTTCGAGTTGGAAGTTTTCCTGCGCATACGATCCGGCGTCAAACGGTCCCACCACGTGCCAATCACGAAAATAGGTGCTTCGAGCATTCGATTCTTCGACCTGTTTCCAGAGTTCATTGGCGCGGGCCACCTTTTTCGGCAGTTCATCCAGGTCAGCCTCAGCCACCAGGGGCACTCCGTAGGCCTGTCCACCATCCGCGGTGAAGACTTTCAGATTACCCACGGTCGCACCGTTCAGAGTGACATCCGGTTTCTCGTCAAAGCCTGACAGCATCAGTGCGGATGCCATGTCGGAGTGCCCTTTCTGCTTATCTTTCAGTGCGTAACGCACTTTAACTCGTTCGTTCCGCGGATCCACGGTTATGCGGGTCAGTCCAAGACGTCCATTCGCGCTGACCATCTGCCCATCGGGCATCATCAGCCGCATGAATTTGGGATCGGGCACGGGATTGTAGGCGCTGGCAACACCGCTTTTCGGATCGCACAGAAGATAGGTGCGGTATCTGGAGTCACTTTCCAGCACGGCTCCGTTTTTCTCCAGTCGGCCCGTGCGTCCCAGTATGCTCCAGGGTGACTCGCGAATGATGCCGGGTTTCAGATATGCCTCCTCGCCGTTGACCCGGAGGTAGGTCGGATGCTCGAGCAGGTCCGCGTTTTTCCTGACCTGATACCAGGGATAGAATCCCATCGCCAGAGTATCGTCGCCGCTTCGGTACTCGACGTGGTTGGTCTGCGCTTTGGCGTCCCACTTATCGGACAGGTTCGCCTCGAGCATATGTTCGCGAAAATCCTCGAACGAGTCATAATCGGACTGGTCCGCCATTTCGAGAACGAATCCCGAAGTTGCCCGATCCTCACCTTCCTGCTCATACCACTCGTTCAGATCCAGGGGATCCTCACTCCGATACAGGAAGGAGTGGACAAAGAGAGTCGGCCATTCGTAGGCGATCTCTACTTCCTGATCGCATTCCATCGGGTTGAGGGCAAACGGGATCAGAGCCACATACGTCACCCCGTCCTTGATCGTGATTACGCTTCTTTCATCCGCGTAGACGCTATTTTTACCCGTCGTGCGGAGATGGCGTTCCCATTGGTAATCGTGTCCTTTTCGGGGCGATGCATTGCCGGAAAGTTTGTTGATTTTCCGATCGTTCACCCAGATTTCTCGCTCCGACACGTCGCCGAACGCAATGATGGCGGCCGTCGTATGGATGGCGTTGTAGCTGGTTCCACCCCGTCCTTTTTCCTTCGTGCGCCACCCGCCGCCATAATCGGGATTGGGTGGTGCTTTCATCTT
>JAGXLK010000081.1 GCA_018334735.1 Planctomycetota bacterium
AAGGTCCGGGAACTGTGCCCGTCATCAGCGCATGTTCAAAAAAGCCATAAAACGAGCGCGATTCCTGGCTCTGATGCCTTACGAATAACACATTCCGCGATGGACCCCGCGTGAATTCACGCGGGGTCGTTTTTTGTACCCCCCACCCTCACCCAAAACCTTGCCCTGTCAGCCTGTGCGCTCAGAAGAAGATTGACTTGCCATCGGTCGCGCCGCATAATAGGAACACATTGGATTCTTGCCCCGGGGACAAGATGTGAATCATCTCAGAACCAGCGAAAGATATTATTCTCTGGAAAGACCGTTCAACGGAAAAAAGCGCAAATAATCCTTTCACATTCAGGAGGCACCGACGAATGTTCGAGGGCTGCTACACAGCACTGGTCACACCGATGAAAGCCGAGAACAGCGAGGAGATTGACTACCGAGCTCTCAAAGAATTGGTCGAATTCCAGATTGCCGGAGGCATCAGTGGTATACTCGCAATGGGTACCACCGGAGAAAGCCCTACTCTTAATTGGGAAGAACATTCCCGTGTCATCGTGCAGGTAGGCGAATTCGCCGCCGATCGGTGCATCATCATCGCCGGCACGGGTTCTAACTGCACACGAGAAGCAATTGATAGCACACGTCATGTCGCGGCCCATAATGTGGACGCAGTATTGTTGGTCGAGCCATACTATAATGGGCCCAGCTCACTTGAGATCAGGCGTGAATACATGGGCGTCGTCGCGGATGAATTCCCCGAACTCGAAGTCATACCGTATGTTATACCGGGACGTAGCGGCACACAAATTCTCCCGGAAGATGTCGCGCTCCTCGCTCAAAAATACGACAACATCAATGCGGTGAAAGAAGCAAGTGGAGATCTCGACAACATGCGCCGTACCCGCGAGTGCGCCGGTGATGATTTTCAGATTCTCAGCGGGGATGACGGCCTGACTTATACCATGATGACTGATGAAACCATTTGTGGGAGCGGCGTAGTCAGCGTCATGTCCAATGTCACCCCGGCGGCGATTCAGCAAATGACTCAAGCCCTCCTCAATGGGAAAATGGACGAAGGGGAACGTCTTTATAAAGCCCTTAAACCGCTCTTCGGTATTGTCACCGTGAAAACTCAGGAAGAAACACCATGGGGTGGGCGACTTTGCAAAGCTCGGAACCCTTTGCCCGTCAAAACCCTTATGGATATTCTCGGGATGCCGGTCGGGGCAACCCGGCAACCACTTGGCAAGATGACACGGCAGGGAGCCGACATTGTCCTCGAAGCCGCGCGGACGGTCTGGCAAAACAATCCTGAGATTCTGGAACCAGTTGCACGCGCTTTCCAGGTCGATATAGATAAACGACTGACCGATCCTGATCTTGCCCCCCTTTGTTACTCGGAAGAATAAACTGCGTTTTTAAACCCCCAATACCAGCACAATGAGTATCTTCAAAGCATGTGACGTCCGGGGTGTGTATCCCGACCAACTCGACGAACAACTCGCCGAAAACATCGCACGGGCAATCGGCTCACAATTCAAAGGGACATGTGTTCTGGGCGGCGATCTTCGCCCGAGCACCAGCCCCCTTAAAAAGGCCGTCAGCCGGGGCTTACAGGCAACCGGGATCGATGTTGTCGATATCGGCCTTGCCCCGACACCCGCAGTTTACTGGGCGCAAAGAGAGTTTGGCCATGACGGTGCCGTTATCGTAACCGCCTCGCATAACCCGGCTGAATACAATGGGATTAAATTTGCGCTCGGCCCGCGTCCGACAACCCCGGATGTTATGCGGAAAACCGAATGTCTTGTGCACGATGAGAATTTCGCAGAAGGCAAAGGATCGTTCCGCGAAAAGCCTATCAAAGATGAATATCTCGCCTGGGTAGAGAAGAGCTTTAGAAATGTCGGCACCGGCCTGCATGTCGTTGTCGATGCCGGCAACGGCTGCGCTTCGGAATGGGCCCCCCCTGCATTGAGTTCCGCGGGCTGCGAAGTCATCGAATTAAATTGTGAACCTGATGGCACTTTTCCCAACCGTTCGCCGAATCCCGCCAAACCTGAAGCCCTCAGAGAAAGCGGCTGCTTCGCCGCCAGTAAAAATGCGGACTTTACCGTCGCTTTCGATGGTGACGCAGATCGCGCTGTATTCCTTAACGAAAATGGCAAGTATGTGGACAGCGATAAATCACTGATCATTCTCGCGCGAGAGCTGTTGGCCCATGCCGAGGACAACGCAACTGTGGTTTATGATGTCAAGTGCTCCGATCAGGTGCCGGAACAGATCCGAGCCGCCGGAGGCTACCCTGTTGCCGAACGTTCCGGGTATGCTTTTATCAAATCGCGCCTGCTCGATGAAAATGCCCTATTCGCCGGCGAGGCCAGCGGACATTTTTTCTTCCGTGAACTCGGCGGGGACGATGGTATCTACGCCGCCCTGAAAATGGCGTCTCTTCTGGCCAGGAAAAATCAACCCTTCAGCGAAATCCTGCAAAGTATCCCCCCATACTACATCACGCCTGATATCCGGATGCCGCGTCCCGGAGGCGACGGACGTGCAGTTATTGAGAAACTTAAAAACGCCTTCTCAAACCGACCCCAGAACGAAACCGACGGTGTCCGGATCGATTTCGAACATGGCTGGGCCCTCTGCCGGGAAAGCGTCACCGAACCTGTCGTCACTCTTCGGTTCGAAGGGGATACTCCCGAAGACAGGGATAGAATCAAAGAGCGTGTTATAAGCCAAATTCCACCTGTCTAATCCGCTGTCCTTTACAGGACAACATCCTGGTTTCTATTTGTCGCTTTTTACCGTATCTTGCTCCGGGTTCGTCTCCGTATGCTGGCTGACAGAAAGTGTTACCCGTGCGACTGAGGCCGCATTGGCCTGCGTCCAAATCCCCAAATGTCCAGGGGAAACAGGTTCTTCCGTATCAACTTCCGTCACTTTGTGGCCTTCGAAATACAGTTTAATAGAATTCTTCTCGACCACAGCCTTAACCTCGAACCAAACGTGATGTAGCGACCACGCCTGCGGCAGCCCCACCTCTTTCACCCGTTTCAGCAGCTGCTCCCCTCTCCATAATTCGCATCCGCGTTGACCGGCCGTCATTACTCGGAAACGATAACCGGACTTTATATCGAAACCATCACCGGCAAAGACAAGATTCAAATCCCGTGCACGTAACCGTTCAGGTTTGTGCTCATCCCGATCTCCAATAGCCATATACGCACTGATGGCGTAAGGAGGGCTGAAATCCCGTTTATGCCATAAGGTCGACGCTGTTTCGGTGTCCGTACCCAGCCATACCCAATCGTCGTCGCACGTCCAGCGCGGCACCCTATCCCAGTCCCCATCTGGAGAATACCAGTCTGTCACCCGCCGATCGAACCGATAATCCATCCAACCTGAACATAGGAACTTAATCTTCTGCCGCGGGCGTATGCCGCCCGGAAGCAAAACCTTTGTGCCATCGCGGGTTCCAGGCACACCGAACTCTCGCCCGTCGACCTGAATAACGGCCGGGACGTAATTCGGCAGACGCGGTTCCACCGCCATGGAGCCATCTGGAGACGGTGGCATATCCCATTGCATCGCATAGATATTTCGAACCTCAATGCTGTCCGCAGGAAGGCTTGATATCGAAAAGCAGCTTCCTTCTTCCCCATAAGCCCGGTCGGTCTCTGCCAGAAGTTCCGAGACGGGCCTAACACTCACATCATCGAAGAGTGCCTCTCCTTCTTTCAAAAACAGGCCAAACCCGTTCTCCGGCACAGCTTTTGTCGTATGTCGGACTCTGCACGTGCCATCGAGATAACCCTGCAATTCACCGCGCGCAGCAAAAAGTGAAAGACGGTGCCACCCTCCGTATTCCGGGACCTCTGTTTGCATTATTTCAATCGTTCTCGCCCCCTCGGTCTTCTGAAGCGCAACTGTGGATTTCCTGTCATCCAGCACAAGAGCGGCCTCTGTCTTATCGTTAAGTTTTACCCAGAGCCCGCCTGCACCTCCCGAAAGATTGATCGCGACAGACCCAGCAAAATCTTTCCACTGTGAAGAGGACGAAACGTGGGCTCGCCACGGAGCTTTTGCCTCCAGAGCAAAGGCTTTCTGCTTCTGTCCATGTGGCAGTTTCTCAGACGGTCCGGTGCAGTGGGCTTCGCCCTGCATGAATTCCCACATCGGACCGATCTCAGACTGACGCATAAAATCGTCGCCGAAAAGAATATCCCCGGGTTCCGCTCGCCAATCGAGCGGCAACTTTGCGTAAATTGGATAGGTCCTGTCGCTAACAGCATGCAAAATGGTTTCCCGCAGGAGTTTGTCAGTAAGAGTTCCCCGCCACATGGAATGGAAACTGAGCGGCACTGCCAATCTATAACACACGCCCTTTCCAAAAGGCCGACGGAAGATGGCACCGCCGCCTTTGTTTTTGCGTCGCCAGACTTTGGGCCGTCTTCGGCCGGGAGTGTACTTGAAATACCGCTTCAGACCCGAAACTCGCCCGTAGATCTTTGTGTCCGGGTGTTTGGGCTCGAAACGAATAATTTCACAGGCGATATCTCGTGCTAGTTTGAGCTTTGTTTTCTGCTGGACATTGAATAACTCGGAGGAATCTTTGTGCAAAACCGCATGATCCATCGTCCCTTTGCCCCCCTTTGGCACCCAAAGCTCATCGTCCTCGGCGGAGAGTCGCAATCTCCCCCCACCGTCAACAAACTCGGCGATTAAAATACCCCCTTCGGCGACATATCTCTCGAGTGGATCTTCACCCAACCGGCAGGGATAACGGCCGTGGCACGAAAGCGTCACGCAAAGCAAATCGTAGCGAGACAGGAAATCACTGTTGTGCAATTCCGCCACTGGAATTCGTTCGTGCGGAATTCCAAGACGCGTCAACATCGATTCGTAGCCACTTCGATAGGGTCCGGCCACGGCCGCGGCAAACCGACGGGGCGGGACATCATCCATCGGTTTTTCTTTCACTTCTCCCCCGTCAGCTATCGGGATACTTTTTCCCAGTTTTCCGGAGGGTATTTTCTGCCGTTCGTTCGTCAGCAGAATTTCATCGACCCCAAGACCATCCTCACGAGCTATTAACCTGAGGGCGTGACTGCCCGATCCGAGTGTCAGTGTGGGACCGGGGACCCAATGCCAGCTGCGGTATGTACCATCATTACCGACGACAAAATCACGATCGTCGACTCTCAGCGTAATGCTATTGCCGCAGCCGTCGTTCCACTTTGCTCGTACCCAGACGTTCATTTCCAGGTTCGAATCGAGCTCGAAACTGTATTCTGCAAACGGTCGCAGGGTGACAACTTTCAGGATCCCTTCCGGGACAAAAAGCGCCGAGGTATTGCCCGAGCGCTGCTTTCTCATACCGCGCGACATGTCGACCGGGTCTGCAGCGTTAAGAAGCACATTAACCGGCTCTGGTTTGGGGGTAATTCCATGGGGCTCCACTTCCGACCGGCTCCCGATCCCTGCCAGCCACAGCACAATCCCTGAGCTGACGATCATAGCCAGGGCCAGTGTTATTTTCCGGAGGGCCAATTTACGAACATCGGGCACGACTGAACTACCTCCAAGAATTGATGAGGTGAATCTGGAACTTGAAACCCGACACTAACACCACATGTTGGCCGGGCGCCCCCTCAGTCAATACCCAGCTCCTCGTTAATTTCCCCCTGGTAATCTTCGATGGCCAGGTCTTCAACCTCTTCAATACTCACTCGTCGACCGGTCCGGTCGGATTCGAATAAGGCCAGGGCTATAGCTTCCGCGTGGTATCCCTCCAGAGCGTCCGTCTCGACTTTCCCGCGACCCTGAACGGCCTCAAAAAACTGGTGAAGCTCGATCCCTATGGTATCCTCCACCCCGTGGGGGAAAAGCTCTTCCCGCTCCTCTTCAGTAAGGCTATTTTGGTGGGCTTCGATAAGTTCTTCAATCGAGAGTTCTCTATCGCCGGATGTCAGACCGCTATCAAAATGCAGGCTACCTTCGGAGCCATAAATGGCATTTTTATTGAACGCTTCACCTCTGGCGACATTCGTGCTGATCCAGGTTCCCAGCGCGCCGTTTTCGAATTCCAGCAAGGTTTCGGAGCAATCTTCCACATCAACATCTATTGGGCCGGTCAGATTTTCACGGTCCTGGTAGCGCACGGGGAAAAATGAGCGCACGTTGGCACTCACTGTCGTGACCGGACCGATGAAGTAACGGAACAAATCGCAATAATGGACTCCTCCGTCCAGTGCCCATCCTGCGCCAGCCTGCATTTTATGCTCTCGCCACCCCCAATACCAGAGCCGCTCCCGCACCTGCAGCCAGAAGATCATCCAAGGATCGCCAATCATTCCGCTGTCAATCGCCCACCTGATGGCGCGGTTGTTGGCATTCAGACGATAATTCTCCGCCGTCTGGACAATGCGATCAGCTTTCTTCGCAGCATCGATTATCTTTTTTGCCGCCCGAAGCGTGATTCCAAGTGGTTTTTCGATCGTGACATGTTTCCCAGCCTCAAGACAGGGAACTGCTATGGTGTGATGTTCGCTATGAAGAGTGCAGATATCAACTCCATCGCATTCCGGCCCCTTGTCCAGCAATACCTCAAAATCTTCGAACGTCTCAGGCCGTGACCTCTGGACTTTCTCAAGTTCATCCGCCTTTTCTTCCGCCTTCTCCGGAACCACATCGCAGGTGGCGACGATCTCAAAGTCCCGGTAGCCCGCATTCCACAGAGCAT
Organism: Planctomycetota bacterium; assembly: GCA_018334735.1. Next base: position 6,737 of record JAGXLK010000081.1, read on the forward strand.
CCAGCCCGCGGCAGTGGGCTCCCGCAATTCCTCCGCAACCAATCATAGCAATCTTAACTTTGCTCACGACGGATCTCCCAAAAAACGTGGCAGGACAGACCAACCTCTATTCGCCCCGAGAAAACATAGTTTACAACACAGCCATACGCTTTCCAATCGATTCCACACCCCGAACAGGACAACTCTCGGCGCCAACTCTCTTTTGCTCACGCCAAATTTAACCCGTAACACTTAACCCGGATAAATACCGGCTTCAGGGAGACCATTTGCGGCCTTCGTCCAACATTGCCAGGTAATTATCGAGCGGAATGTAATTCGCAACGCTGTTTCCCGTGCCAAGACAGAACCCACCACCCGGCATGCAGGCCTCGAGGGTCTCACAGACTTTTCCTCGAACCTCTTCTTCGGACGCCCGACACAGCAAATCGACATCTATTCCTCCAAGTAATGCGATGCGATCCCCGTACTTTTCCTCCGCTTCGATAACCGTCTCGAAAACATCTTCGAAAGAGTGTTTACCGTCAATTTGGACGTCTTCAATCAGGTCATCGATTATCGCTTCCAAATTGCCACAGGAGTGAAGAATGTACGGTCTTCCGGCTTCGTGGGACATTTGGGCCATAATTTTATGCCCGGGCAGCATAAACTCCCGCGTATCGTCCGGACTGATAAGGGTCCCCGTTTTGTACCCCATATCGTCGCTGCCCCAGACGATTTTCACGCGATCGAACTGGAGGATCTTCCCCAGTATAATCCGGTACATTTCCAGAAGACGATCACTGATGGCTCTTACAAGGTCTCTTTGGTCGTAAAGGGAATAACAGAGGCTTTCATACCCCATCAGCCAGGTCAGATACTCGGCGAAATGGCCGAAACCCCCGCTCCCGATTATGCACATGTCTTCCGGCAGGTTTTCTTCGTACCACTCAAGAGCCGTGGTTGTCGTTTCGTGCGGGTCCGGCCAGGGATAATTTTCGTAATCTTCCCAGCTGGTAATCGGGCCCGCGTGTTCCTCCATGTACGCTCGCCCCCCTTCTCGCTTCAGGTCAGCGGTGTCCTCGATATTGCTCCGGTTGAGAGGCATATTCAGATTTCCAACGCCCTGGCGGACATAGTCGTAACCGAGAAAACGCTGGATCGCCACTTCCCTCTTCAGGTTATAAAACTCCTCACCGGGATCCAGATGATCGGTGACGCCGTAACGCTCACAGATTTCGTCCTTGACCTCACCATCGAGAAACAGCTCAATATAATGAACACGTTCCGGTGTCCCTTCCATCATGATGCACGATCGAAACGCTTCCCAATCGGGCTCAACTTCCACAGAAAATGGACCCTCTACCATAATGTATCCTCATTGCGCTTTTTTTAAACACGAGAAATGCGCAAAATCACGTCTTTTTCCCATCGAACTTTTATTCGAGCTCCGGCAACTCTGGAAAATATGTTCATAAGGACGAAATTTTTACCTTACCAAAAAGGGCCATACTGAACAAGACATCGACCCAGTAAACAGCCC
>JAGXLK010000082.1 GCA_018334735.1 Planctomycetota bacterium
GGAGAGTTTCGAACAACCTGTTTTGGCTCCCGAAAGATCACACCCAACAACCTTGTCTGCTCAAGGTGGGAAGGGGCCGGTTCAACCACTGCGGAGTGTATTTCACCGTCATGCTCCCACACGATTTCCCTTGGATTGTTTCCGGCGCGACCGTTGGCGCGCAGAATATCCTGCCAGCTTTCAGTTTTTACGCGCCCTATCTTCACGATTTTATCACCCGGCCGCATACCCGCCTCCCATGCAGGCCCCTCCTCTCTCAGCCATGTGAGACGGCCGGCATCTTGGAATTTAATGCTGAATTTAAAATCCTCAAAGCGACGTTTATCAGGGATATCAACTTCGACTATCTGCTGAGTCTCACCTCGCTGCACCAACAGCTTCTGCGTCCCAAAAGATTCTTGTACAGCCCTCTCCAGGTCCAGAAAGTTCTCGATCTTTTTGCCGTTGACTTCTACAATTCGGTCTTTAGGCCGCAAACCCGCCAATTCGGCCATACCATCTCCTTGTAGCGATTTTATTCCGGCCGATATATATGAGATCCCCAGCACATAACGTGAAGACGGTTCAAGGTTTACCTCCAATTCCAACGGCTCTTCTCTCCCTTTTCTTATCACTCTAACCGGGAGGGTTTCCCTGGTGCAAAAATCTATCTCGTCCCGCATTTTACTCACTGTTTCAACGTGAACGCCGTTCACAGACACAATTTTATCCATCAGCTCGACGCCCGCTTCCCTGGCCGGACATCGCTTGTTTTCTCCTTGCCCCACTTCCACCAAACCATTGACAACCGTTTTTATGGGTGGACCTATTCCTATCCGCCGGATACCCACCAGGTCATCGTATTCAGTGGCAAAATTATATTGGTACAACTCCCCGTCACGCTTCACGTCCATCTCAATTTCCCGCACACTTTTTATTGCCACTTCGTGCTGCACGTCTTTGAAATCCGGGGCCTCAATGGAATTGATACGCTCGACTTTATCCCCCCGACGAAGACCGGCCTTCCACGCCGGCATATCTTTCTGAAGCTGACCGACTTCTGCCACCGGGAATGGCACCCCGATCGAAAAGGCCGCCACGTAACCTACGACCGCAAGAACCATATTCATGAAAACGCCAGCCACAAAGACGATCGCACGCTGACCGGGCGTTTTGGAGCAAAACTCGCCTGGATCACCTGAGCTTTCACTGGCTATTTCTCCCGCCAGTTTCACGTAACCACCGAGTGGTATCAGCGATATCCGGTATTCAGTTTCGCCTTTCTGAAAACCGACGAGTTTCCGCCAGAAACCGATAGAGAACACTTCCACACGAACTCCGACGGCTTTTGCCGCGATAAAATGACCGAACTCATGAACAAGAATTAGTATTCCAACGGCAATCGCAGCTTCAACGATACTCAAAGCTGAGCGCAACATCGACGTGCCTCCTCTCGCGCCCAACGATCCGCCGCTTCGAGGTCGGCGAGGTCAGGCTTCTGTACCAGATCATGTTCATCAAGCACTTCTCTGGCAACTCCGGTGATATCCGTAAAAGCAATTTGTTCTCTCAAGAATTGTTCGACCGCCACTTCGTTAGCGGCGTTCAGCACAGCCCCGCTGGTCCCACCCCGTCGTGCCACCCGATATCCGATTTCCAACGCCGGAAATGTCTCACAGTCCGGTTCCTCAAGGTCCAAATTTCCAACTTTTGTCAGATCAAGTCTTTCTACCGATCCAGGGATTCGGTCAGGATACGTCAGCGCGTACTGTATCGGCAATTTCATATCAGGAACACCCAGCTGGGCCAGAACCGACCCATCTACAAACTCGACAAGCGAGTGAATAATAGATTGTGGGTGAACCAGAACGTCGATTTGATCAACTTCGAGATCGAACAGCCAGCGGGTTTCTATAACTTCCAGGGCCTTGTTCATCATTGTAGCACTATCGATCGTGATTTTCTTCCCCATATCCCAGGTAGGATGGTTAAGTGCTTCGGTCGGCGTCACATCCCGGAGCTGGTTCTTATCCCTCCCACGGAATGGACCGCCGCTTCCGGTCAGGATCACCCGCCGGACCTCCGCACGCTTACCACTTGCCATCGCCTGGAAAATCGCGCTTTGCTCGCTGTCAACCGGAAGTATTGAAGTAGCGTTTTGTCGGGCGAGCCTGTTCACTAAAGGTCCACCAACCACGAGCGTTTCTTTATTCGCCAGTGCGAGAGTAAGACCCAGTTCAAGGGTACGAACTGACGGCCCGAAGCCCGCCCAACCGGTGATAGCCCCCACTATGATGTCCGCCTCCACATTCTCCAGCATCTTGCATATTCCGTCAGGTCCGAAGTACAGCTCAACATTCTCCTCGCCCACGGCCTCGGAAAAATCGCTTTTGTGCTGGAGATCGGCAATAGCCGCGCTAAACGGGTTGAATTCCCGCACCTGCTCGGCAAGTTCTTTCCAACGCGAATACGCGCTCAAACCAACGACCTCGATTCTGCCGGAAAGCCCCCTCACAACATCCAAGGTGCTGTTTCCAATCGAGCCAGTGCTGCCGAGTACTATTACTTTTCTGGCTATCTCTTCAACCACGGGAAATCACTCCAACTTTCCTATCTGTTCCAGCAAAGCATCTGCCAACTCAGAACTTGGACGTTTATCAATTTTCTTTCCGTTGCGAAAAATAAAACCAAAATCTTTTCCCCCGGCCACACCGACGTCACATTCTGCTGCTTCGCCGGGACCGTTGACGACACACCCCATTACAGCCACCCGCAGGGAACGATCGCAATCTTTTAACCTCTCGCGCACTTCCTCGACCAGTTCGCATAGATCAATTTCGCAACGTCCACATGTCGGACACGAAACAATTTCTGGGCCACTGGGCTCTCTCAGCCCCGCGACCTCCAGGATTTTACGGCCGGCCCGGATTTCATCGTGCGGCGGACCTGTCATTGAAACTCGAATGGTATCACCGATCCCATCGAGAAGCAGGGCACCAATTCCCATAGCGCTTTTTACGAGGCTTATATCCTGCGGGCCGGCGGCCGTCACACCGACATGAAACGGATAATCGCAGCGATCAGCCGCGAGCCGGTAAGCCTTCACCGTGTTCACCACATCACTGGCCTTAAGGCTTACGACAAGACTCTCGCATCCCTCCGCTTCTGCAGCCTGACAGCCTTCGAGCGCTTCTCGAACCATCAATTCGGCCATTTCTTCGCCCGTCTCGGAAACCTCCAGACCGTCCCGGGGCCGTGCCGACCCGGAATTCACGCCGACTCGCACCTTGATTCGCTCTTCCCCGGCACGTCGAAAGACTTCCCGCAACCCGGCGGTATCCTCCATATTTCCCGGATTGATTCGAATCCCATCCGCTCCCGCGTCAATAGACCTCAACGCAAGATCCGGCTCAAAGTGAATGTCGGCAATTAGAGGTAAAGCAGAACGTTTCACAACCTTTTCAAGCGCCGCGGCAGCCCGACGGTTAGGGACAGCACAGCGAATAATTTCGCACCCGATTTCCGCCAGCTCCTCGATCTGCTGAACGGTCGCATCAACATCCTCCGTGTGGGTCTTTGTCATCGACTGGATGCTGACCCGCGCGCCACCGCCGATGGTAACGGGGCCGACTTCGACAGGTCGTGTTTTTCTCCGTTTCATGCGAGACGCTCGAAGAATATGCTTGAAAACAATCCACCGAAAACCACGAGGTTTAAACGTTAAACGGTGGAAAGCGGATGGACTCTTGAATTATAGACTTATTCGCTCCTTTTATCAAAAGGCACCATGTAATACCCTGTCCTGGGAAAACTTACATTGTTCAGGCTGGATTAGAATCACCGATGACGGATTTTGCTCTTTTTTCAGCAAGCGGCAAGTGATATAATTCCGCAGAGGTACCGATGGTCTTTGCCATATCATAATCTACGTTTTTTGTCAGAAGAGGAGGCATACATGTTCAGTAGAATAGGCCAGACATTCGACCTGATGAAAATGTCGTGGCAGGTGCTGAAAAAAGACAAAGAAATGCTGTTTTTTCCTCTGCTGTCAGCTATCTCCTGTCTTATCGTACTCGCCTCATTCTTTGTTCCGCTGAACGCCACCGGGAACCTCGCTCCTCCGGGCGAAGGAGCGTCTTCAGTTCAAGAGATTATTTATTGGGCAATTGTGTTTCTTTTCTATTTCTGCAACTATTTCGTCATTATTTTCTTTAATTCCGGACTGATCGCCTGCGCTATCATCCGGTTCCGCGGGGGCAACCCAACGGTTATGGACGGAATCCGGGCTTCTCTGGCGCGTCTCCATTGCATCATCGGCTGGGCATTGCTGGCTGCTACTGTCGGGCTTGTGCTCAGAATGCTGGAAAGTCGATTTGAAAAAGCTGGTCGAATTATCTCCAGCATACTGGGAACTGCCTGGACTATCATGACATATCTCGCGGTCCCTGTTCTCGTTATCGAAAAAACAGGGCCCATTGAGACGTTCAAACGTTCTACCGGCCTGCTGAAAGATACCTGGGGGAGTCAGCTGGTGGGAGAATTTGGTTTTGGACTAATTTTCTTCATGCTTTCCCTCCCGGCAGCTGTCTTTGTCTTTCTGGGATTCCTCGGCGGCACAGCCCTGACGCTATCCGCCGGTATCGCGGTCGCTGTTCTCTATATGATTATAATTGGGCTTGTACAATCGGCACTGCAGGGCATCTTCCAGGCGGCACTTTACCTCTACGCTGCCGACCAGGAAGCTCCGGAGGGATTCGATACTTCTTCGTTGAGTAATGCAATCCATGAACGCTAACCGCGGAAGGTATTTGCTCGAATTTCTCGTGTTCCAGCGCCGATACCTGTAAACCTTCTTATAGCTCCCACGTGCGCCACTCATTCGTCACGCAACGCGTTCTGTTGCCAACCGTGACATCACGTTGGTCACCATCGGTTTTCAGCTCTATCGTTTCGTGGGTTAGGCGTACGAAAATCCGGCTTCCTCTGAATTTGATACGGAACGCAAGACTATCCCACTGCTCAGGCAACGACGGATCGAACGCCGGGACTCCTTCTCGTAATATGAAGCCGCCGAAACCGTGAACAAGAGCCTGCCATGTCCCTCCCAGCGACGCTGCGTGGATACCGGTGTCGTTTTCAGCGTATTCACCAAAATCCAGTTCGGCATCACGCATAAAAAGATCATACGCCCGCTCGAGGCGTCCCACCCGAGCACCGAGAGCGGCATAAATACTACGACTCAAACTTGAAGCGTGCGTCGAACGCGCCTCGTAGTAATCAAACCCTTTCCTGCAGGTCTCTTCCGAAAAATCATCGGGGAAAAGATAATACAAGAGCACCGTATCGGCCTGTTTGCTTAATTGTGTGGGTTTCATGCTGTGAAGAACGGGACCGGTAAACATTTTTTGAGTCATATCTCCATCCGGACGTTCGTCCTTCAGATCGAAGAAACCTTCAAATTGCTCGTGGATTCCTTTTTCATCGTCAAACGGAACGTAAAACTGATCCGCCATTTCCCGCCAGAGTTCTATCTCCCGGGGTTCTATATTTAGCTGGCGCCGCAGGTCCTGAGCCTCACCGGTTTCCTCCCGTTTATCGACTGCATCTGCTGCACGTCTCAGATTCCAGGCGGCAAGATAATTCGTCAGCGCATTGTTATCGATTCCTGTGTGAATTTCGTCGGTTCCGGTAATATTTAAGATTACATACGCCCCTTTCTCTTCATCCCATTCTGCTCGGTCCACCCAGTATCTCGCCGCTTCCACTACCAGCGGAACGCCACAGTTCGCGAAGAATTCGGGCGCGTTCACAGCAGACTGATAACGATCAACGGCGTATGCGATGTCGGCCTGGAGATGATCCTGCCAACCCAATCCACCGTAGCTGCGTTCTTTCGCATCTATCGAAGTATTCCACGGAAATCGCGCTCCCCTCATATTCATCTCGCGCGCATTTTCCCGTGCATCCGGCAGAAATCGGCAACGGTAGCCGAGAAGCGCTTGAGCCACCGCCGGCCGCGTATAGAGGGAAAATGGGAAAAGGTAAATCTCAGTATCCCAAAAGATAAGTCCTTTATAGCCGTTGCCGTGGAGCCCTTTGGCGCCGATGCTGACGGTATCATCGTCGATCCCGAGGGAATTAAGATGAAAGATATTGAACCGTACGGCTTTTTGGGCTCGCGGATCGCCTTCGATAATAACATCCGTGTCATCCCACAGTCTTTTCCATGCATCAACATGTTCCCGCACCAGTTCCCCGCAGGTGAGACCTGATATCGCATCAAGCTCCTCTTTCGTAATTTCAGGGACAACGGCACAATCGCGGGAGTTGTAAAAAGCTGCCCGTTTCTCAAAACCAATCGGCTCTCCTTCAGGAAGCTCAAAGGTCATGGTTTCCGACAGCTTATCTTCCTGCACTCGACTGGAACGTTCTGCTTCAGACTCGACGCAAAGCTGAGTTGCGCAGGCCACTTCAATTTCTGACTCCGCTGTCACAGTTGAAAGAAAAATGCCGTTCTGCCCCATGTCCGCCACGCTCATTTTGGCGTAGTGGCTCGTCTCCGAACTCGAACCATACTTCGTTTTCCACCCATCTATTTCGCTGGTCAACCGCGTGTGCCCGGTGTAATTGATAGCCGTGAGCCGTCCCCAGACCAGACCACAGTGGCGTCGTGCCAAATGTATCAAACGTGCACTCTCCCAACGTGTTTCCCGTCTGGCATCATCTCGCCATAGCACATTTGTCCAGAGAATGCCCTGTTTCATGTCGAGTGCCCGGGAATATTCGAGGATTTCCCCGCTTCGAAGATTAAAATCGAAGCCGTCGATGTTTGCATTCAGCCCGATCCAGCAGGGCAAATTGACAATTTCATACTGGTGGCCGGCAAGATCGTAAACTCCCGCCACGTAGAACCCAGGATCCCCCAGATCAATGTTGAACGGAAGACTTCCCCGTAACCCCCCATAACCATTAGCAAGGGCAAAAATTGTTTCGTAATGCTGAATCTCAAAAGGTTCAAATTTTTCTTCCAAAATCAGCCATTCGGATGGAGCCGGTTTACAAACCGTATCAAATCCCAGCATGTGTTTTATATCTCCGCTATTCAAGGGAAAACTCCAGAGGAAGTATACCATCGCGTTGCCTTCTTGCCAAAAGACATTACTGGTCCGTTCCTCTTGATTTTGTGTGTTCAGCAGGACGGCGGCGGTTTTTTCTTGTCGCCGTATTGCCTTTAGCAAACAAATATGATAGAATGGGTAACAGTTATGTGGCAATACAGTCCGTCGCATATTTCTTTCATCTTGATGTAAGGGAGGACGAGAATGTACAGGTTAGTTATCGCAGTCGCTGTTCTGGCGCTAAGCTGGGGTGTTGTAGGTTGCAACAGGGAAGAACCGGCAGAAACCACATCCCCGACGGTAGAAGAGGAAGTTGAAGAAACTGGGGAAGAAGAAATTGAAGAAACTACGGAAGAAGACGTTACTGAGTAACTGAGTAGTCTCGCAAATTACATAATGGGGCTGCAGCCGTCAGGTCACGTATTATCGGCTGCTGCCCCTTGTTTTTTGCAACTGGCATTATGCGTCTACCGAACGATCCATCCCCTCAATAGTTTCGTTCATAGTTCCAGTTTGATGCCCTTTTCGATCACGAATGTCGCACTGGCAGCGAGAAAATTGGCGACCAGTTTAGGGATACGCTGATACGTAGCAGTAAAAAACGCCGCGTCAATGATACGGTAATGCCGCGCTGTGCAGAACTCGCGGAAATCTTTCACCGTCAGTACTCGCAGGTTGGGCGTATTATACCAGTTATAGCGAAGAACTTTCGTCTTGGGAGCTCGGCCTTTCAGCAGCAATTGAAGGCGGATCGACCACTGTCCGAAGTTGGGGAAACTGATAATGGCCCTTCTTCCCACACGCAACATTTCTTCCACTATGCGCACGGGCTTAAGAGTCTGCTGGAGAGTCTGGCTCAGAACAACACAATCGAAACTGCCGTTGGCAAACATACCCATCCCTTCAAGCATGTCCCCATGATAGACCGACACACCGCGTCGGATGCAGGAACGCACGGCCGCTTCGTCAATATCTATACCGCACGCATCAACATCTTTGTCCTCGGAGAGACGTTCAATCAACGAACCATCCCCGCAACCCAAATCCAGCACCCGGGATTGGGAAGGCACGTGCGCCTCAATGTAGCGATAATCTCCGCGTTCCAGCATCAGTAGTCCTCAAAATGCTACCGGTTATTCTCCGCTCAAATC
>JAGXLK010000083.1 GCA_018334735.1 Planctomycetota bacterium
CGATGTCTTGCGTGAAGTCGCCGAAAAATACGATGCTGGAATGAATCAGATCGCCATCAAATGGCTTCTCTCGAGGCCGGGAGTCAGCTGTCCCATTCTGGGGGGGAGCAAACCGGAACATTACGACTCAATGTATGAACTCGATGAGATTGAAATCGCCCCCGAAGACCTCGAGCGTCTGACCGAAGCCAGCGAGTGCCGTCGCTACCGTCCTCACATGAATCAACCTGTCGTGAGCGGTTATCCGCTTTCTAAAAACCGCTGGTAAATCAAGTCCAGTTTTTCAGTCTTTCGAGAACCTTTTCCGCGTGCTCACGGTTTTGAATTCCGCCGATCCTCAGCCACAGGCCCTCCGGCGACAGTTCATCCATAAAGAGATCCAGCTCCCCGATGCCGATTCCAATCTGAAGCCCTTTCCCGGCATCCTGACACTTCTTGTACACATCAAGCCAGTTTGAAGCCGGCCCCTGCCCCGCCCCGTAAACCCACTGAACGGCATTCAAAGAATCGATTGCCAGCAGGCTGTCCAGATGCTGAAGCGCGCCCGGCCCGTCCAGATGATAGATGGCCGCCTCCATGTGCTCGCATTCCCTGACGATACCCGGCAGAAAAACTTCATCGAACATTTCACTGGAAATCATGCACGAAAAATCGTTACTGGGAACGTACCAGCGTTTACTGGAGACGATTCCCGCCCAGGTGCTGATTGCCTGACCCGCGCTCTGCAATTTGTCGCAGAAAAAATCAAAGACCTCCAGATATACATCCGTCACGCGGTCGACCATTTTTTTGACTTCGTCGCGGTATTCAATCATATCCAGAGCCAGGCGCTCGGGATCGCGGAACGCCGCCACGGCGTCTCCGCCCGGGTGGATATCGGTTAAACCCGTGTAGAATTTGCCCTCCCCTATCTCCAGAAGCGCATCGGTCATTTCCGTGATTTTCTGGAAGTACTTGTTGTCCCAAGAAAACTCGAGCTCGGCGGCATCCTCCCAGTTTTCCAGATTGGGGATAGACCAGCTGGTTCGCTCGCCGTATTCCATCTCCGCGCCGAAGAAACAGCTGAAAACCTCTGGCCCGAGGTTAGGGTGAGCATGCGGAAGTGCATCCCCAAGAAACACAGTATTCATAACATTAGCGAGTTTCGACTCGGCCATATACTCCGTATCCCACCAGCGGTCTCGCAAACAATCCCAGTCTTTCTGGGGCGGGTGGGGAAAGTCCGTATTCTCCTCCCCTATCGTTATATTGGCCACCGGACGGTCGATTATTTCCATTTCCCAAAACGCATCCTGGCGTTCAATACGTTTCTCCCAATCGGGAATGCGCTCAATTGGCATCAAATTCACTGTGACTGAATCCTCTCCTCAAAATGATGCGGAAGCTTGTCATCTTTCGGTTTGAAAAATGACATTAAAGTAGCTGGATTTTCTGATGGCTCAGCGTGGAAGCCGAAAAAGCATCGGTGCTGTACGGTCGCAGCCGAACCGAAAACTCGAAATCTTCGGCCTGAAGTTCGTATTTCTCCAGCGGCCCTGGCCCACAGCTCGCGGTTCCCAGCGGCCGGACACGGTCGTCAATATTCAAATAAATTTCGTCCCGATGCTGCAAATCAATTGTATGAGCCGCTTCTTCCAGATTTTGAATACTGTAATGACTCACGTTGAAATTAAACTCCGGATTCCCCACAAGCAGAAGTCCCATCCCCCGCCGATCGGTCAGCGAGACCCAGCGCACATCGCTCCGGTTGCCATGTTCCTGGGGGCGGACATAAGGCGTGTAAAAATCCTCAACTCTGCAAGAATGAAGACCCATTTTCCCGGCCTGCCGGCTATCCGGATACGTTTCTCCCGGACCGAGACCAAGCCAGGACACATAGTTCAGTTCAGGCGGCAAAACCAATTGCACACCGATTCGCGGCAATGGGGGAAATTCGCCTTCCGGCCATCCCCGGACAGTTAATACAACATCTCCGCTTCCGTAAACGTGGTAGACATATTCGCAACGGATTCCGCGCTCACTCGACGGGGGCGCGACCCGCCCGCGACTGGTTATCCTTGTCGCCCCATCACTCACCTGGCTGGATTCCGTCTCTTCGATACGATGCCGCAACGCATTGAGCCCGGCCGCACGCCACTGCCCTTCGATCCACGCATCATTGTCGGTGGGAGCACGCCAGAAACTGAGTCGCGGACCGCGTTTGATTAGCTCCCGGCCTTCGTAACACCAGTTTGTCAACTCCCCCATGAGTTTCTCGAACTCGATTTTGAATTCGGTCCCTTCGACAACTATTTTTCCTGGCGATTCCTGCTGGGAAACCGGCGACATTGATTCGTGCGAAAGGACAGGCGTCTCGGCCACATGCCACGGCAATTTCAGCTGTTTCCAGGCCACTTCGTGGCCTCGCGGAGCCCACAAGCTCTCTTTGCGCAGCGTAAAACTCAGGTTCATATAGTAATCAGCTCCAGACGTCAGCGCGTCGGGTTTTTGCAATGGGATACCGACCGTTCGACGCCCTCCCGGGGGCACATCGGGCATCGCCAGCTCACCGGAGTGGATAATTTCTCCATCTTCTGTCACATTCCAGCCCAGTGATAGATCGCCGAGCGAGCGGAAATCGTAGAGGTTCCTCAGCCTGATCTTGCCATTTTCCAGATCCGTATCCTCGATAACCACCGGCTCCAGAACTTTTTTATACTCGACGAGTCCAGGCGAAGGGGTACGATCGGGGAAAATGAGACCATTTATGAGGAAATTCGCGTCATTTGGCTCGTCGCCGAAATCGCCACCATAAGCAAAATACGACCGACCGTTGTCCGTCCTTTTGAGCAGTCCCTGGTCGATCCAATCCCACACGCATCCGCCCTGCAGCTTCTTAAAACGGTAGAACGTTTCCCAGTAATCTTTGAGCGTCCCGGGACCATTGCCCATTGCGTGGGCATACTCGCACAAAAAGACCGGCTTATCAATTTTCGGTGATCGCGCATAGGTTTCCAGTTGGTCGATGGAAGCATACATCCGGCTGAAAACATCGGCGACTTCCGTCTCATAATCCGGTTCGTAGTGAATCAACCTTGTTGAATCAATCTCACGGGTTCGCTTCGCCATAGCCCGGTGGTTCTCCCCGAAACCGGATTCGTTCCCCAGGGACCACATGATGACACTGGACCTGTTTTTATCGCGCTGGACCATCCGTTCCATGCGGTCGACGTACGCCTTTTCCCATTCAGGATCATCGCTGAGCTGATTGATGTTTCCCGTGCGGCCAAAACCGTGGCATTCGACATCCGTTTCATCGATGACATACAGACCGTAACGATCGCACAATTCGTAGAATCGGGGATCGTTCGGATAATGCGAGGTCCGCACGGTGTTGATGTTATGCCGTTTCATCAGCAAAATATCCCGGCGCATCTGCTCCACTGGCACTGCTTTTCCAAGTTCCGGATCGTGGTCGTGGCGATTGACCCCCTTGAACATCACGGGTTCGCCGTTTATCAAAACGTTCCGATCTTTCACCTCCACAGTTCGGAATCCCACCTCGCAGGGAATTGCCTCGAGCGTTTCCCCATCTTTATCCAGGAGCTCCAGAACCAGCTGGTAAAGATTCGGCGTTTCAGCGGTCCACTTTGCCGGGTTCTCTACCGGAATTTTTTCCTCCAGAACCGCCTTTTGGCCGGCTTTGAGGTCTGCGGGGGCTGTCGTAACTTGCTTTAGAACGCTTGCCCGATCGATGTCACGCAGTGCAAACCTGAGCTTGAAGGACCGACCAGCGGTCGATTCGTTGCCCACAACGGCTTTCAAGCGGAGGACGGCATTTTTGTAGTCCGCATCAAGCTCCGTTTCCACGCTGAAGTCGTCGACGTGGATTGTGGGACGCGCCAGCAGGTAAACGTCACGAAAAATTCCCGCCAGCCACCAGTGATCCTGATCTTCCAGATAACTGCCATCGGACCAGCGATACACGCGAACGGCGAGCACGTTTCGGCCCGGTTGAAGAATCTCGGTGATTTTGAATTCTGAGGGAAGTCGGCTTCCCTGGCTGTAACCTGCTTTTTCCCCGTTCAGCCAGACGTGGAAAGCCGATTCAACCCCCTCAAATCTCAGGTAGATTTCCTGATCCGCCCAGTTTTCCGGAAGCGTAAACGTTCTCCGGTAACATCCGGTCGGATTTTCCGTCGGAACACGTGGCGGATCAACGGGGAAAGGATATACGACATTCGTGTAGTGTGGATAACCGAATCCCGCCGTCTGCCAGCTGCACGGGACCGCAATATGGTCCCATTCAGCTGTATCGAACGCAGGATGCTGAAATTTTTCAGGGGCGTTTTCCGGGCAATCCGCGAGCAAAAAATCCCAGGAGCCGTTCAGAAGCTTGAACCGCTCAGACAGTCCCCGCTCGTTCTCCCGTGCTCGGGTTTCGTTCTCGAACGGAATGTAGTAAGCGCGGTTTCCCAGGCGGTTGCGCTCGACAGTCGTGTGATCTTCCCAATCGACGGACATCTGTTAATTTTCCATTTCTTCCTCGGATGAGGGGCGAATTTCCGGCTCTTGTTCTCCTGCTGCCTCCATCCGCGATATCAGGCGCTCGCGCAATTCGGCCCGCACATTTTCGTAAGCCGGATCGTCGACAAGGTTATTTCGTTCGTGTGGATCGGCTTCCAGATCGTAAAGGAAATCCTCTACAAAGAGTTCACTGCCCGGGGCTCCACCTCCTGTGTCGGGCGCGCGCACGGAATATTTCCAGCGATGTGTCCGAATTGCTCGGCCGCAGTGACTTTCGCTGATCTGGATGAAAACTTCATCCCGCCAGTCTTCGCTATCTCCCGCAACCAGTCTCTGCAACGGCTCTCCCCGCATGTAATCGGGCAGATCAAGTCCTGCAGTCTTCATTACGGTGTTTGGCGTATCGATCAGATTGACCAGTTCACTGCACACCTTCCCGCCACGGAAACCGGGCCCTGAAATAACCATCGGGATATGGGTGCAGGCATCGTGGCATGCGCGTTTGTATTCCCCATTCCGCGTGCGGAAATGCGATCCGTGGTCGCTGGTCCATATAATCAGGGTATCATCGGCGATTCCCTGCTCTTCGAGCTCCTCGCGCAGCCGGCCAAAGTTGCGGTCGAGCGCATTGATGCATCCGAGATAATCCGGGTAATTCTCGCGCCAATCGCCTTCGGTATCCACGAGATCACCGGGCACTTCGAAATCGCCAAATCGTTCTTTTGAACCCTCGGGCCCTTCGTACCGGTTGTGATCGTTTTGATGGTGAGGCTCGATATAGGAAAGGAATAAGAAGAAAGGCTTATCGGTCTTCCGAGATTTCAAGTAATCGAGCGCAAAATCTGTGCAACAATCGACTCTGTAACCCTTGAATTCGACTTTTTCGTTATCGGCGTTGAACATATGCCCGTCGTAACCGTGAGACGTGAATTCGAGGATATCGGAGGCAAGCCAGTGGTCCTTGTAGCCTCCCCGTCTTTCGAGCGGGATAGGTTTGGTCCGGTAATCAAACTCTCCCCGTGTAGAAGCCAGATGCCACTTTCCGATGTAGGCGACCTCGTAGCCGGCGTCGGACATCCAGTGGGCGAGCGTTCGCGTATCCTGGGGAAGCGCAATCCCGTTCGTCACACAGCCCGTTTCGGTCGCCCATTTCCCCGTCTGGATGCAGGAACGGGCCGGTCCGCAGACAGG
Source organism: Planctomycetota bacterium (assembly GCA_018334735.1). The sequence goes on from JAGXLK010000083.1 coordinate 5,698, forward strand.
CTGGCAGGTGAAAGCGTTTTCAAATCGCACGCCTTCCTGAGCCATGCGGTCCAGATTCGGGGTCACATCGAGCGGTTGTCCGTAACAACCGACAGTATCCCATCGTTGCTGATCGGTGAAAAAATAGAGGATATTCGGTTTGTTCTGTTCTTCACTCATCAGGGAACACCTTTTTCAAAATTGGTCAGTCGGTCATTTTTTCGCAATCGCGGGATGAATAGACGACCAGCATTTCAGAAGCTTCATTGTCGACGTTTTCGCTGCGATGTTTCAGGCCGGGTGGAATCACCACAGCATCGCCGGCCGTCATTTCCATGAACTCTTCTTCACTGGATATATATTGCCGCACCACGCCCGTCATCACGTAGATGAACTCCTCACATCCCGGGTGATAATGTTCATCCGTGCGGCAATCCGGCAGGATCTCGCATATAGCCACGGCAAGCTCTCTTGAATTTTCATCATCTTTCCCGGCATACCAGCGGAGTTTGCCCCATGTATGCTCTTCGGTTTCGGCATCGGCTTCACGCACAAGTTTGGCTGCGCTCTTCATGCTTTTTCTACCTCCTCATAGGTCAAATTGACGGATTCACTCTTTTCACAGGAGCGGACGATTCCTTCGTAAAGAACCATGCTCCGATACGAATTTTGAACGGAAGATCTTGACTCTTTACGGCCCGTGCGAACGGCGTCGATGAAATCTTCCAATTCCGATAGATGTCCGGTGTCCCTTCCGCTGTCGCCGCCCGAGACGAATGTCGGCGGCTCGCGGTATTCCACACATTCTCCATCTCGGGCAATGCGCCACTGCGATGAATTATGCACTGACATAAAATTGCCGCCCGCGGCCGTAATCTCGACTTCCTCGGTGGGAATTTGGAATGATCTCCCATCGGTAAAGTTGAATGAACCAACCGCGCCGCTGGCATACCGCACAGACACAGCATAGGAATGCTTTTCTCTGGTAAATACAAAGACCTGTTCGGCATCCCCAAAAAGATAACCGGAAAGATCGATCATGTGGATACAAAAATCGAGGAGAAATGATGTCCGAAAGCTCTCATTGGTATAACGCGAGGAAGCATAGTCGATAGAAAGCGATTCCAGCTCTTCAGGACCAAATTCTTCGATGAATTTCTTCGCCCGGGTGTAGGCGCGACTATACCTTTTTTTGAAAGCCGTCACGCACAACTGGCCGGTTTCTTCTGAAACCCGGGCGACTTTCAGAGCATCCTCCGCACAGGCGGCCGGCGGTTTTTCCGTGTAGACCGGCAGCCCGTGTCTCATTATTTTCGGAGCGAGTTCTGCGTGGGCTTCCGGCCCGACGCAAACGATGACTCCGTCCGGTTGCGCGGCATCAAGCATTTTGTCCATATCGTCATACGGCTTCCCTCCGAACAACTCGGCGTTGCGGGCCGCCTTTTCAAGATCAAGGTCGCAGACACCCACAAGTTTGGCTCCGGCTGTCGCCAGGTAAGGGTAAATTCGGCGCGTCGAGAGGTTGCCTGCTCCGACCACCGCTATTTTGGGGAATGGCATCGATTAACTACCTCTGTCACGTATTCGAGAGCTTCCGCAAGGGCGTCCAGTCCCTCCTGATCATTTTCCAATTCCATCTCCAGAACGACATTCCCGTCGTAATTGTCCTTAACAAGTCTTCGCAACAGACCTTCAATATCAACTTCACCTTCCCCGAAGCGAACGCTCCGGGATCCCACCTGATCTTTCAGATGCACCAATGCCACCTGTTCCGCCAGTTTCTGATAAGCTTTTTGCCAGCTTATTCCCATGCTGTGGTATTGGCCGACTTCCAGCAATGTTTTCAAAGCAGGATTGGCGATTTTATTCAGGATTTCTTGCATATCTTCTACGGTCTCGATGGGCGAATTGATATGGTTGGTAAGAACCGCTGTAATCGGCAAACCGCTGATGGAGTCCAACAACGCAGGCGCCCGTTCGATGTAGCTGTCTTTGGAATTCGCATTCAGAATAACAACCCGGCATTTCAGCTCCGCGGCGCAACGGCACATTTGACAGGCCTCTTCTACGCTTTCCGGCCGACCTGTCAGATAGGAAAGATGCAGTGATGATAATCGAATTCCGTATTGCTTGAAAATGTCCCTGTATTCTCCGCAGGGTCTTTCCATATCGAAACGGGCTTCAGTCCAGTTGGAAAAAAGCTCGACGTCTCGAAACCCTGCTTCTTCGTACCCACGCAGGGCTTCTTCCAGCGACAGATTGGGGGTGCTACATGGACTGGCGCTGAAACTGATCATAGAATCCCTTTTCGGTAAAAATTCTCCATACGGCTCTATCAGTACAAGTTGATCCCATTGTTTCTCAGTCGACGGGATAATAGACCATGCCAGCTCGGCACTCAAGCTGAAACACGATTTGCAAACAAAGTTCAAACAAATATACTGCATTAAGTGAGATAAAACTTCCTGGGGAAATCGGCCGATTTCTATCACAGATGGCAAGAGACTCGACAAAAGCAC
>JAGXLK010000084.1 GCA_018334735.1 Planctomycetota bacterium
CGACAGCGGCTTGCCGGCCCAGAGCCATCGCGTCGGTTTCGGTGTTAAGATCGAGATGAGGAAGGTCGTCTGCTTCGACTTTTAGCAGTGCTATCCGGAGGGGTTTGTGATGGGAAATAACTTTCGCTGGCAAAGTCCTCCCATCGGAAAGAATAGCGGTGATTTTTTCAACGGGGTTTCGCTGTTTGCGGTAGTTCCGTGGATTGCCAATGAGCTTACTGAGACTCCATTCGTCAAAGGAGATTGGCTGAATCCCCTTTTTCTTGTGAACGAAAGCAAGATCTACGGCAACGTTGAAGGCACTGGTCAGGATATAACCATCGGACGATATAAGGACACCGCTCACGGGCGCATCGGGGCGTCTGACCTGCTGGTTGGCGCGCAGAATCTTTTCGGCATGAAAAAATACGTTTGCCAGTTGAGCTTTTTCGGCTTTGCTGGCATTGTTCCATTTATCCTGATGTTCAGCAATAAAGCGGGGCCAGTGATAACGAGGCATTTCCTCAGGTGGGTGTTTTCGCTTTATATCCAGTTTTACAAGGGCGGGAACGATATTCCTGGCGGCCTCAAGGAAATCTTCCCCTGCCGCGACGTCATCAGCGGGGGGGGTTACGAGAGGCGTCTCACTTGTCTTTACACTCCCGTCGGTGAGCGAATTGAGAGCCTTCTTGATTTTAAAGGTCGGCACCGCTACCCCGAGCCAGCGAGCGTCAGAAAAGCTCAACGATACGATGCCGGCGAGTTTCCCTTCGCTATCGAGCAAAGGACCGCCGTCCTGCCCCGGGTTGATGGCGGCGTCCGTTTCGATCGCAAGACCTTCGTATGAACTCAGGCCCGAAGCGCTACCGACGTCATAAATCCCTGTAATGCGACCCGCGCTGAAAGAGGCCTGTGCGCTACGCCGAAGCATGTGGCGAGCATTACCGAATGTGTAGGCACGCTCTCCAAGTTCCGGGAGCGTCTCCGCCAACGGCACATAGGGGAGTCCATCGGCATCTACTTTTAGCAGGCTGGCTTCAACCCGGGTGGCGCTTTCAACCAGTGTAGCTTCCCGACGCGAATGGTCAGCGAAATAAATCAGTATTGTTTTCTCAGCTTCGGGCGGGATGACAGTTGTGGAAGTCAGAATGTAGCCGTCAGGTGAAATTACCACACCCGTCCCGTAATAACTGACGAATTCACTCTGACTGAAGTATATACCTACCGTAGCCGCTGATCCTGCCTTCGCGACTTTCTGGAAGGTTTCACTTATCGATCCGTTGCTCCGACCGCCATAAACTGGCCCGAGAGCAACCACGAGGATCGAGAGAAATACGCAAAAGGCTATTTTTAAGTTTTGATTCCTGCGCATTCTGGGCCTTTCGGAACTCAAGTACCCCCATAACTTACAATCAGGCATGAATCGATAAATGTCAAGCTTCCTTATGCCTTCGCGGTTCTGCCTGTCGAAAGGCCTGCCTCTGCTCCGATTCAACACCGAAGCCCTTTCTCGTGCAGCTAAATTTTACCGGAGGCGTCGTGCTTTTCAGCTTCTCTGCTGATTCAGCAGTGGCATGACGAGGGCTGGCTCGTAACGCAACGCTCGGTAAAGGGGCATTCTCCGCCCTTTTTCGGTGCGGTCGGGGTTGAGGAATTCCCATACAATCTCGCCGGCGGGAGTTACCTCGAAAAGTCGCCCGCTGTCGGAGTCGGTGATGAACGTATTCCCGTTCGGCAACCGTTCATTCGCACCTCGTGTGGGCGAATAGAAATCGGAGGGGGGAGAGGCCGAGTATTGCCAGACGATCTCCTCTGCGAGAGGGTCGAGTTCAATAATCCGTGTCGCTTCACGGTCAGTGCCGTTATCGAAAATAAGGATATTGCCATTTTCCAGCATCGTCGGCATGTGCTGTTTCTCCAACTCGCCTGGCCCCCAGGCCCAGATGATACGCTCAGAGTCTCGATCAACGACTGCAATGCTGTCGAGATTGCGGGGGCTGATCAGAAGGTTGCCCGCGCGGAACCGTTCGTCTTTCTCACCGGTGAAACTCGAGGGCAACGACTCCACGGTATTCGTGTGAGCCCAATCATAAGGTTCGGACGGGAGAGTAACAGGCACGAGGTCGGCAATCTCATCGACATGTTCGTCCAAATGCCACTCCCACGTCGTTTCGCCGGCGGGATCGACTTCCAGGATACTGTCACTCTTAATGGTCCCTTCCCGTATTTTTTTATTTTCGATATATTCCCGGCAGACGATCAGAGTGTTGCCGTTTGCGAGACGTGCCAGGTCGTGATGGGCTGCGACGTCCGCGTGCCAGACAAGATGGCTGTCCCAATCGAGTTCGATCGCCATACCCGGTACACTGTTTTCTACTTCTTTGATAATCGCAAGCAAATGGCCGTTGGGTAGCATTTCGGCATAATGCCATGTAAAACCCTGGTCGTAGGTCCACTGGTGGACTTCGGTCCCGTCGGGTTCAATCAAATGGGCCGTTTCCGTCATGCGACTGGAATACAGGCGATATCCATCATCGCATTTGTCAGATTTGTGGACGATCACTCCGTCATTTTCTGGCATAATCAAGATCTCCGGGAAGACAAAATTTACAAATAGCGAAAGAGTGTCATTTACAATTTGCGTTTAGCATAGCTCTGTCAGCAATCCAGGTCAATCTCCCCGAGGAAGAGACTTTGCTATTCTATTATAGCCGTTTTTATTTTTGCGTTTCGTCTTTTCCTCCTGCCGGCCCAAGCTTAGCGGCTGATCCGGCGAACCGAGCATCCCGGTGGTTCCGATAATTTTCAAATGTTTCTTGGCAGGTCTCCGTAAGGTTTTTATATTGTTCTTGCGCGTCGGACACTTTAAGCATGTTTAGAGCGCGCATGGCTTCCAGACGGGGTATGACGTTTCTGTTTTCGGACAGAACTTCCCGGCATAATCGGACGGCCTGCGGATGCCGGAGACGGGCGAGTGCCATCAGCATGTCGGCTCTGACATGTGCATCTTTTTCTTTGCGAAACGTTTTCAGAATCTCCGGCGCGGCATTCTGGTGTCCAAGACGTCCGAGCGATGCCGCTGCGGCGCGTCGCACGGCCCACGAATTATGTTCCAGCAGCGGGATCAGTTCGGCCCCCATGCTCCACTCGGGGAAAAAACCGGCGAACCACGCCCCCGCCGAGAGTGCCCGGGGGTCCTCGGATGCCAGGTTGCGCTGAGTACGCTGCCGCATCGTGGCCATCCGGGGGTCTTCAGGGGCTGGTTTTCGACGCACGACGATGATCTGACCGCGTCGCACGTCGAGCTGCGGGACGTCGATCCAGACACGGCCCTTTTTGTACTCCCATTGCGCCTCGACCAGGTCGAGATCGTCGAATCTACGCACGCTGTGCGGTCTGCGGGGTTCCTTGAGACCGATTTTCAGGTCTTTCACCGGTTCCCACTGGAGGTTAAAAAGGACGATTGCCGTGCCGTTTTCAGCCGTCAGGGGGGTTGCCATCACGGTCGGACGCGAGAGAACCAGTTCGCGTTCCACACTGCCATCGAAGAGGGGACGCGTGAGTGGCTCGCGCGGGGCGTCTTTCCAAAGAAAGCGGGGCCCGGCCCGTTTGGCATTTGCGCTGCAGGTCAGACCCGGCCTGTGGGCCAGGTATACGAGCCGGCCGTCTCCCACGTCTTTCTCGACCCACGCCGCCTCTCCGTCATCGTAGCGCCCGCGAATTCGTGCGCCAGGACATTCGATCTCGACCGGCCATCGGGCTCGCACCGTATGCGGGGAAATTTTCGCTTCGGTTTTGACGGGCTCGAATTTCGGTCTTGTGGAGCGGACGTTTTCCTTCTCCGGTGGGATACGTTTCAGTCCGGCAAGTTCTTCCAGAAAATCGTTTTTCTCATTGAATTCGTCAAATGTCATGGCGTTTGAAGCAACCCAGAGAAGTCCGCCTTGCTCAGTCCAGTCGGCGATTCTCTCGGCGGCTTCCCGCCGGACGTTAGGCTCGAGCACGTACAGCGCATCGTAGTATCGGAGCGCGTCTCCGTGGATAATTTGTCTGTCGGTGACCAGCTCCGGTTGAAAATAATCGTGGGATAGGTTCAGGAAAGTAGATCGTTTGTCGGCGAAACTATGAGATGGATGCCAGTATTCGGTGGCGCGGCTGTAAAGCAGAGCCACCCGACTCGGTCGCATCTTGCCGGGCGCGACGATGTCGTCAATCTGCGCGGCCCGGTTGATAGTATCGCTGATTGCCTGGTAGCTATAGCGGCTTTCCGACCACATCCATTCGGTGCCCACGTACACCGGACCGTACCAGAAATAGCTGATATATTTGACGTTATTGGCGAGCTGAGTATAGCTGCGCAGCTCCGTCGGCCAGCCGCAGTGCATCATCGGCCAAGAATACCTCTCGCCGCCTCGGTTGCGTCCCCCTGAGTTGTAGAATGCGACCGAATACGCCACAGCCTGATGGCTGTCCCAGTTCCAGCTGCTGGTCATCCAGTCGCTGACACCCGGCATCAGGTTCGTTCCCTCCCCGAAACGGGCGAGATGGAACATATCAAGCGGCATTGTGGGGCCCCGCATGTAGAGACTGTGTCCACTGAGTGCTACAAAACCTTTCATATCGGGGTTGGGGGCATATTTATGGAGGGCAGCCGCCGCGAGTGAGAACATTTTCGGGGTGAGATAGGCGCTGTAACGCCGGCTCCAATAGTAGAGTCGACGATCGTATTTATTCCGAATAATGCGCTGGGCCGTTATCATCGGCACCTCGTCCCATGAGTTTTTGCCGAAAAATTGCGGCGTGAAGCCTCTGTCAGCAATCCAGCGGCGGAATCCTTCCCATGCGCCCGAAATCCCTCCGGCGAAACGCCAGTCTTCTTCGATGGCTTTTTTCAGCGGTTTGAGTTTTGCCCACTCGGGAGTTTTCTTCGCATCGCTCATCAGATCGCCGATACCGTCGTCGGTGTCATCATCTTCTAACAACCCTGCTGCGCCGCCCGGTTCGACTTTTACACTTTCATTTTTCTGGATGGGGCGGAATTTCAGGTCCCAGACTTCTTTCCGGGGACCGCCGTAGAGGGCAAAACCCCCTTTCGGCGCGATTCCCCGGAGTGTGGGCATGGGACGTCCGTCAACATACAGTGTCGCCTGGTTTCCCTCGTAGAGGATCTTGAAATGGTGAGTGCCGCCGCGCACACTGGCGCCTTCGCGCTGGATACCTTTTCCGCGGCCCGGTCCGACTCCGTAGAGCAGGTTGTTGTCGTTGTAGCGGGGGTTGCCGTAAACGCCCAGTTGCCAGTACCCGTATTTTTTGGGGTGTTCCGAATTTCCCTCCGCCACCCGTAGCCCGAAATTGCGTCCTTCCAGCAACCGAAAACGACCTTCAAAGACGCAGTTGTGGAAATCCGTTTTCTTTGTATGCAAAGAACTGCTTCCGGAGAGGTCCCGCCAGCGTCCGCCGTTGTCGGTTGCAATATATCGCCAGGCGGGCGCGCTCATTTCTTCTCTCTTAATTTCGCCCGGCTCGTCGGCGATCTGGAAAATGCGTGCAAGGCGAAATTTGTCTTTACCTTCGAAATACTTATGGTAGTTTTTTTCATATTTGCGGCGGGCCGTCTCTTCGTCGAAAGGCAGATATCCGGGCGGCCAGTAATGGCCGAGTTGTGCTTCGGCACCGTATAGCCGGTGATAGAGTTCAGGTTGAGGGGTGGCGGCGGCATTGAAACCGAGCAACCGGAAGACTTTGTACATGTAATCACGTGACGCACCGTAACATCTTCCCGTGGCATTGCTGAAACTCAAATTTCCCTGCGCGAGAGGAAAAAGCTGTTCATCGGCGGCATTCAGTGCCCAACGGTAATGTTCTCGTTCGTGGTCGCGGAATGTGCGGAGCTTATCGAGATGGTTTGCTATATCCATATTGAGCGAAATATGCAGACCGTCGATTTCTCCCCAGCCGAATTCCCGTAGAATTTGGTCCCGGTGGGGTGCAGCGGCGAACTGCGTGATCCCGCCGGCGCCGTGCCGTTCGCGGAGCGTAATTTTCATCCCGATTCCGCCGCCGCGCAACGGGACGTGTTCGCCGTCCTGCAGCCGGTACCAGCGGGTGAAACCGATTTCTGTGTGTGGTTTCGGTTTGCCTTCCGTCTTGCGATCAAAAAGGCCGTTGGCCGCGAGCTGACAGGGCCCGGCTCGAAAAGGAACGTGGTGGATGTGCATTCCGAAGCGGATCTGAAGTGTGTTGTCCTGTGGCAGACTGTCGATGCGAAATCGGACGTACGTTCCCGGCGGATAATTGAAGTCTCCGGCCGACGGGTAGAGCGTATCGTATTCGGGGGCGGTTGAGAGGAATGCGAGATCCATGCGGGCGGGATTTGTTTTCTTGCTTCCACCAACGGGCACGACTGTGAGGGTGTATTTGCCGGGTTGAAGATCAACCGTGAAAGCTTTCCACCAGTAGTAGCGTCGTCCGGTGACTTTTTCGAGGCGGGAGACATCGTAGAATGGGGGGCGTTCCTTCTGCTCAATTTCCTCCAGCAGCCCCGGCCCATCGTCCTTTGCCGCGCCGGAGAGCGAATCTCCGCCTTCGACCTCGTAACCCAGTTGTTTGGCCCGAAGCGGACCGTCGGGAGAGAAATCGACGGCCTTTTTGAGGTAGGCCCGGAGTCCAGCGGGCCCGCCGCGTTTTTTATTGCCATCGCCGTCATTAATCGGATTCTGGACGACTGTGTTTTGATTTTTAAGGAGTGCGACATTAAGGGGGCTACTTTGATCCGCTCCAGCGACGTGCAACCAAACGTGGTATTTCCCGGCATGGCGGACATGGAGGTGGCTTTTGGTGGCCTTAGCGAGGACAATGCATCGTCCGACGGGGGAGTGTGGGTCGCGTGTAGATTCCCTCTTTTTGTGTTTGAAGTTATGCGGTTTGAGAAGGATCAGGTGCGCGTCATCGTGCGGCGCCGGATTACCATTCCACGCGGCGGCCCGGGGGATGATAACGGCCATGGTCAGAAGTATCAAAACCAATGTGGTCGTCGGGGCAATCTTTCGCTGAGTGGTGATAAGATGTGTTGCGGACATTGGCGCTATGAAAAGATAAGTTAATGACATAGATATAAGCATGCTAAATAGAGAGGAGACTGTTTGCAAGCACTGGACTATTCTGAACCGATACTCCGATTGTTGTGATATTGTCTGAAATCGTCCTCGCTTAGCATCTGGACTAATTCGAGTTACATAATCTTTTTCTGGTCCGTGCCCTGGCGACATTACTACCGGTACAACCACGGAGCACAACCAGCGCTGCCAGCGGGTTATGAGCAATACGAATAAGTCGGCAGGTTGCGTGAAATGAACTCCGAAGTGCTTTGACGCCACATTGCCAAATTCAAAACCATCCCCGGTCTTCCATAGCTTTGATGACCTCGTCGATTGCCAGGGCAAGTGCTGCCTGCCGATAGGTTGTTTTCCATTGATTTGCAGCCTGAAGCACCCGAGTGAGTCCCTTGCTGATCAGGTCGTCGAGAATATCATAAACTTCTTCTCGCGGGGTAAGACTGCCGGATTTTGCTTTTCGCCATTCGACATAGGAGGCAATCACACCTCCGCTATTGGCCAGGATGTCGGGGACGATGGGGATTTCCAATTCCTTAAAAACGTTATCGCCCGCAGGAGGAGTGGGGTTATTGGCTCCCTCCACTATCATTCGTGCATTTACGTCCTGAGCAACCTCGCGTGTGAAGACATTCCCTGTGGCGGCTGGTATGAGAATGTCGACGTCAAGAGAAAGGACGTCGTCTCGTGGTATTTGCTCGGCGTCCGGGTAATCGACGAGCTTCTTTCCGTCGCGATTCCATTTCAGGAGATCTTCTATGTCGAGACCGTCTTTCCGGAAAAGTCCGCCGTCGATGTCTGAAACGGCCACAATGCGGACACCGGCATCACGGAGGAATTTCGCGGTCCAGCTTCCCACATTGCCAAACCCTTGCAGGGCGACGGAGAAGTCGCAAGATTTAATTTCCAGGATATTCTCGGCGGCCGCAAGCACGCACGTTGCCAGACCTCGTCCCGTTGCTTCCCGTCTGCCGGGCAGACCGCCTATACGGGGCGGTTTGCCCGTCACTGATTCAAACATGTGGGTTTCCCCGAATATAATTGCCATTTCGTGTTCGGAGGATCCCATGTCGGGTGCGGGGATATAATGT
>JAGXLK010000085.1 GCA_018334735.1 Planctomycetota bacterium
TGAACCCGTAAACGATACAAAAAATAATGGCCGTTAGAATTTGGGGGTCCATAAGCAGAAATTCTCAGCATAAAAATCAGCAAACCAACATACGACACAAGGACTGAGAGTGTAGCAGTAACCTGGCAATCCGTCAACATCAGCCCTCTGCAAAGCTTGCAATAAAAATGCTCAAGGTCACTTTCTTACGCCCTTTTCCTTGGAAATCCTTCCGCTAAATGGTACAATTTGTTTTCCGGCAAGCGGGTGATAAGCATGTTGGCAAAAGGGCAAGACCTGTGAAAGCAACGTTCAACGAGCTTCTCTTCCGCTGACTAACTGGAGGGATTCCGTGAGCGAACCTACACTCATCGATTTGACCACTATTCCCGATACGTTGTTGGAACTGGGAGGGCCATTACTTCTGGCCGTAGCGGGTTTGAGCGTGCTCTTCCTCTATGTTGCCTTCGTCGGCGTCATAATGTGGTTTGCTGCCACCGTCGCCGACGCGGAAAAAGCCACTCTCGGCCGGTCAGTCAGCGCTGCCCTTTTCTCAGGTATCCTGGCAACAATCGGTGGGATTCTCGGCCTGATGCTTCCCGGAGGAGGCAGGGAGGCAGGAGTAATATTAGCAATGATCGCAGCCATGATCGGCATCAAAATGATCTTTGCTACCGGGTTAAGAAAGGCCCTCATCATATGGATTCTGAATCTCTGCGCCTCATCAGTGCTCTTTTTTGCGTTCTACGCAGTTTTCGCGGTAGTGCAGCAAATAGCTGCCCAAAGCAGCCAGACTGCCGGATAAACCATCTATCCCGGGGCAAACTCACTCCTGTATAATTTGCAGGATTTGTTCCAGCTTCTGCTGAGCAGTATTCTCGCGCCATATTCCACACAGCCCCTCGATCTCGCCCGGTCCTTTTCCTACAATCGGTGTCAGAGAAATCTGGCCCCGGCATTCATTCGAATTATTGTCCTGGAGCGCGAGCTCTTCGGATTCCACATTTTCACCCGCTTTTAACACCCGCTCCTTAAGCTCTTCCCATTTCTCGCCCATTTCGCCGCTTAAAATATCCGCGAAATTAAACCCATCTTTGCCCTTACCGGTCAGATCTCTTCCTGATTGACTCAAGTATTTAACCATACCCTCCTGATCCAGTTCGAAGGCAATCCCTCCCGCGAACTCTTCCAACTCCCGGAAAAGGCCTGCGCTGTCGGATGCCCCGGCCATTTTTTTCTCACTCACATCAACGAAAAGTCCTACCACATTCCCCCCGTTTTCTTCTTCACCTGTCGCCAGCATATAGCAGGCATACCATCGGCTATCAATCATCTTTTCGGTCACCATCTCAGCCCCAGATCCCAGCGCGCGCCGGGACCAATCCTGCCAATCGCGGTAGAAATCTTCCGGCATCACATCTTCAGCGGTTTGACCAACAAGATCCTCATCCGGGACGCCGACAAGCTCACCAAATGCCTTATTGGCGTATAACAGTTCCCCTTCCCCATCCGTCGAAACCAGGGGAGTTTCAATCTCCTGTAAACCCGTAGCGAGTACTGACTCACCGGCTCCGGCTCGGCCTTCTCCTTCCTGTGCCAGATCTCCTGCATCCAGGTCCGTCAACAAATGGAGATATTCGCTTCCCTCTTCTTCTTTAACAGGAAAGGTCTGGACGAGGTAACGTTTCTCCAGCTCCGTGGAGTAACTCCGCCGCGTAGCCGGTTCTCCGGTGCTGAAAGCTTCTTGCAGCGGGAAAAAAGGTTCCTCACCATCTTCTCCACCGAACAAATCCTCGCACGCTTCGTCGACTAGCCGATCTCGGGTTACCCTCAATTCATCGGCACCGGCCAGATTGATATCAACCACTTTCCCTTCATGATTTGTGAGTAAGATGGGCTGTGCAATCGTATCGAGATACTTCCGACGCCCTCCCTTGGCAACGTCGGTCATCTCTGTCTCGACTTCCTCTTGAAGGGCGTAGCTTTGCTCGAACTTTTGTTCAATAACAAAAGGCATCACACTGAAATAACCGGGGGCCTTAATCATACAATAGTCGGCCCCGGCCTGAATGACCTCTCGCGCCATCTCGCCATCCCAATCCTCAGTCAAAACAATGACGGGAATATGTGGCTGTCTCAGCTTCATAAAATCCAGAAGGTTTTTTGCGTCATGGGGCGAAGTATCCCAGTCCATTATAGCGACGTCGAATATTCCCATATTCAAAATCGTTCGGGAGGCAGATTCGGCGAAGGGGGTTTCAACAATTTCAACATTTTTCATGTAATTGCGTAGCTGTTGAGTAATCCCCTCCCGGTCACTTGCTTTGTCCTCAATGAGCATAACACGGACCCGTTTGCCGAGGTCGATTTTGTCCTCAGGGGCAACCGGTTTTTCTTCAGCTGCTTTTTTAGCGGCTTTCTTTTTTTCGGCTCCTTTTCTTTTACGCGCCGTCGTTTGCTCTTTTGTGGACGTCACAGACATTTCTTTTGCCGCATCCGGGGCGGTTTTTGTTTCACTTTCGTCACTGCCTGTCTCACCAGCCGATGCTTTTTCTGTTATAGCGAGCTTTTTCAATGCTTTATTTGCACGGGGATGGCCGAGTCTTTTCGCTTCTTGTAAAGCGTCACGGGCCTCTTCGAACTTTTCAGATCGAGCGCAGCAGACACCGAGTCCAAACCACCCACGGGGATCTTCGCTGGCATATTCCACGGCTTCCAGGAATTTTTCGGCAGCCGCATCATTATCGCCCTGGCGGGCAAGTTTTGTCGCCGCAGAAAGAATACTTTTTATGTCTTCCATCACACGCTCCTGACTTTCTCTGCTTTACAATTTGGGTCGGGGCGCTCGTGCAACATACGCCCTATGGGATTTACAATTCCATGAAATCATCGTCATCCCCAGTGCCAAATCGTTGCTCATAACACTGTTCGATAATAAAAGGTATTGTTTGCTCATAACCCGAGGCCTTGATTAGACAATAGTCCGCTCCGCCTCGGATCACTTGCTGAACTATCTGGTGATTCCAGGATTGGCTTAAAACAATGAGAATAGTATCCGGTTTCTTAAGGGAAAGAAAATCAACCAGATTTTTGGCACTGTTAGGATTCTGATCCCAGTCCAGAATAGCCACGTCGAATTGCCCCACCCCAACGATAGTTGCCCAGCCTGAGTCACGAAGCGTTCCCTCTAAGATCTCCACGTTTTCCATCCATTCGCCGATAGCTTCTTCCAGAGCTTCCTTATCACGCTCTTTCTTCACAACAAGCATAATTGAAAGTTTTTCCTCGAGCTGGACCTTACCTTCTTTGGTTTCGGTTTCGGCTCCGCCCTGCTCCTGCTTCTTTGATTTTGCCGCTTTCTTTGCCCCAACCGCCGAAGCTCCTTCTGAGCTTTTTTTCTCTCCCTGGTCCGAGACCTGGGCCTTTTGCTGAGCCGTAGCGGCACCAGACTCTTTCTCCCCACGTCTTTTCTCAACCCGATTCAAAGCTTTATCAGCTTTCGGATGACCCAATTCTTTCGCCTGTAACAAAGCGTCCTCAGCCTCATCAAAACTTCCGGCGGCCAGACAGCACGTGCCGAGACCATACCAGGCTTTCTCGTTGTCACTCGCCAATTCGACCACTTCCAGGAAAGCTTCCGCCGCCTTCTCGTAATCCTTATTCCGAACCAGGTTGGCCGCTTTCTTCATTTTTTCCGTGACTTTGTTCATCCCAGCCTGCTCCAATACATCCTTATTCTCGCACAGGGCAATACCGCTCTGCGCCCGCACTACAAATTCACATTTATCATTTCCCACGTTCCTATCAGGCCTATATATCGTAGTAATTCCGAGCGCCGACTGCAAATAGCATCAGGCTCCTTATTCCAGTTTTTGTTGAATTGACACCGGGAAGGTTTCGTTTAAAATTACCAAAGAGAAACTTCAATTCCCCGTAAGGAGTTCCCCGGCGTGAGCCCACCCCACCGCCACAGCCGTCGACTTGAGCCAGAAACCGATAAAACAAAATGGGAGCTGGTAAAGTCCTCAGTACGCCTCTTCTCCTATCTCAAGCCCTACTGGCACGTAGCGATATTGCTCCTTTTGAGCAGTTTCGTTGCCATTGGCCTGAGCCTTGCGCGTCCTATGCTGATCGGTTTTTTGCTGGATATGGCGATTGTAGCCAAAAGCATTTTTGCACTTAAAATCCTGTGTCTGGTCATACTCGCTATAATGCTGGGCACTGCTATCTTATCGTTCATCAATTCTTATTTCGGCCACAAAGTCGGCCATCAGGTTGTACTTGACGTTCGCAATGATCTCTACTCTCATCTTCAGTCCCTCTCTGTGCGTTTTTACGAAAACCGCCCCACCGGAGAGATTATGTCCCGCGTCGTTAACGATTCCGAATCGGTCGAACAACTCATTGTCCACAGCATTCAACGTCTACTGGAAGCCTTTTTGACATTGATGCTAATCGCAGTGTACATGTTTGTGGTCAATTGGCGACTCGCGATTCTGGCCCTTATCCCGATTCCTCTCATCATAGTACAAATCTCTTACTATTCGCCTCGTTTCCGTAAAATCTTCAGAAATGTACGAGAAGCCATCGCTGACCTTAATACGTTTCTCCAGGAACGAGTTTCGGGAGTGCGTATCGTTAAAGCCTCAGCGAATGAAGCCGAAGAAGCCGACAGTTTCCGAGAAGTCACGCGCGAATGCTACGAAGCGTTCATGCGCGCGGTTTTCAACTTTTCAATGTTCCGCCCCCTCATGATGCTCCTTATGGGAAGCGGCACTTTGCTGGTAACGTATTTCGGCGGCAAAATGGCTATCCAGAGCATAGATAACCCCGATTTCCCCCACGCTTTGACCATCGGTGCGCTTGTCGCCTTCATTATGTACACGCGCCGATTCTACGGACCAATTCGGGAACTCGGACGGCTTTTCGGGCATTCCCTGCCGCGATCGCTTGCTGCCGCAGATCGAATTTTTGAGTTTCTCGATGAAGATGAAAAACTCTCCATCCCGCCTGAACCATATGAACCCGAAACTATCGGAGGTGCGATCGAATTTAAGAACGTAAATTTCAGCTACAACGAAGAAAAAATCCTGCGTCGTATAAACCTTCGTATTGAAAGCGGTGAAACGATCGCTCTCGTCGGGCCCAGCGGTGTCGGTAAAACAACGCTCGTCGACCTGATATCGCGCTTTTACGATCCTGAGGATGGCATGGTCCTGGTTGATGAACGCAATGTCCGTGAGTACGAACCCAGTGCATTACGTCAGCACATCGGGACGGTTCAACAGGAACCATTTCTGTTCAATTGCTCGGTGCGAGACAATATCTCTTACGGCGTTAACGATATCGACAAAAACCGAATCAAAGCCGTCGCGGAGGAAGCTGGCGCCGCAGAATTCATTGAAGAATTGCCCGACAGATACGATACCATCGTCGGTGAAAGAGGTGTAAAACTCTCTGTCGGTCAGAAACAACGTATATCTATCGCCCGCGCTCTCCTGCGCAACCCCGCGATATTGGTCCTCGACGAAGCAACCTCTTCTGTCGATACACCCACGGAACAAATTATTCAAGAGGCTCTCGAACGGGTCGCCAAAAATCGCACAACTATTATTATCGCACACCGTCTCAGCACAACCACCTTCGCGGACCGTATTGTCGTGCTTGAAGGTGGCAAAATTATCGAAACGGGTAAGCCTGAAAATCTGCTGCAAAAAGGCGGCCAATATGCAAGTCTCTGGGATATGCAAAATATCGATTTGCTCCCCGGCGAAAACTCCTGATAAAAACCCGGTGCCACCGGTCCGATATCCGCTGCCAGCTAATCCGAATAATAGGTCGGTCCCTGCAAAACACCGCAACCACACCATAGAATAACATTCAGTCCTTCACGAGCACGCTATCCTTACCCTCATACGGCGGCGAAAAAACCATTAATAGTGCCGTCTCTTTCTCGGTGTTGTGCGGCATAATCTTGTATGCGTGAAGCCGCGGGATTGTCACAGCAGAAAGCCGTTTCACAAAATACCTGTCGCCCTCCACTTCCACAATTGCCCCCCCGCGAACACAAAACAAAGTCAAATCGTGACGGCGGTGGAAACGCGGTTTCAATTCAGCATCAGGGGCAATCAGAAGCACGTGCACACTCTGTCCGTCCGTTCGCTCCCGCGCCCCCATCCATGCTGACTCGCCCTCTTCCAGATTAAGATCCGCCAGCATCTCTTCTGCATCAAAAAAAGTGTTTCGCGGGAAACGAGACGCCCTCATTTTATCCCGTGCACTGCGACATCCCGTCAACGGGACAGCAAAAATACAAATTGCAAGAACAAGGGACATTCTATTTTTGGTTAGTCTCAGCACTTTTTCACTCCACACCACGCCAAAATCGGACAATTCATTGTCACCCAGCGCAATATACAATCCGAAGCCTTTTTTTGCAAACCTCTCTAACGTGCGTCTCCACACCACTGCGGCCTAATCTGGCCGCTTGCGAGTCCACCCGGCGATCGGCTACCATCGAATATCCGGCAAACCCGGAGGCAAAAAATCCCGAACCCAACGAAAGGCAGCCCGTGGACCTCACAATTGCCTGCAAATACTTCTCGCCCCGTGGCGGTGCGCAGACGTTTCTGTTCAATTTCGTTCACTATCTCCTTGAGCATAATCACCGCGTCAAAGTCCTTGCGATGGAAATCAAGGGCGAAATGGAAGGGGTCGAAGCCGAAATTGTTCCGATGCCGCCCGTAACGAAAACATTTCGCGATGTCGTTTTCGCCCGGGCCACCCGGAAAGCACTCCAGCAAGACAAACATGATTTGAGTTTTGGCGAACAAAAAACCTGGGGAGCCGACGTCGTCCGCCCCGGCGGCGGCGTCCATAAAGAATACATTTCTCAGGTAATCAAAAGTTATCCGTCTGCTCCGATGCGTGCGCTCCGCTCCATCACCAAACGCCTCAGTCTCAAAGAAAGACTCAATCTACATATCGAACGCAAACTCTACGCCGACCCCGAACTCCGTTGCGTGATCGCAAATTCTCCCCTTCTGCAGCGTCATCTCGTAAAACATTACCACCATCTGGCCGATCGCATCGAAGTGGTCTACAACGGCGCTGACCCGGAACGATTCTCTCCCAAACTGAGAACCCACCGCGATGAGATCCGCCGTCAACACAACATTCCGGAGAACGCTCTTCTCAATATATTTGTCGCCTATGACGTTCGCCGTAAGGGCCTCGATACCACGCTCAGGGCTCTCTCAATTCTCAAAAAGAAAGACACCTCTTGCCCCATTCGACTCCTGGTTGTGGGCAAGAAAAAATCCTGGGCCGTCCGCCTTGCAAAACAACTCGATGTCTCCGCTTTGACGAGTTTCACAGGCCTACAGGATCCCGAACCCTACTACGGAGCCTCGGATGTGCTGGTTTTGCCAAGCTATTTCGATCCCTGCGCCAACGTCACGCTCGAAGCTCTTTCGTGCGGCTTGCCTGTGATAACCAGCGTTGAAAATGGAGCTTACGAATTACTGACGCCTCAAATTGACGGGTTTTACGTCGATGATCCTGCAGATGCCGCCCAGTTGGCAGGATTCATTGAGTATTTTACCGACGAGGCAAAACTCCGTCGCTCTTCCGAAGCCGCCCGAGAACGCGCTCTTCAGCATACTCTCACCGACATGTGTGCCGACATTATGAATGTGCTTGAACCCCTGGCCGAGAAAAAAAATTGGACGGACGAACCAAAATGATGTATGATTGCGTCTGTTAGAGTGGAGACGCAAGACTGTTAACGCAGCCGGCAGAGAGTGCGGGGTTTAACGTTGTTCGGAATGTTTCGCGTCTTTCGCCGCTTCTCTGGCCACGGACATCGATAACGCGCTGCCGCATTGCAAATAACATCCAATATTTCTGGTCTGAGGGATCAGTAAGACGGTGAAACAAGAAGAAGAAATAGTAGCATCGTGGAACCGTGAGCAGTACCTGAACCGCTGTCGGGCCAGCAGTTCAATATCTGCCACGGACCTGGCTTTGTGGGGCATCGTTATCGTCGTGCTTCTCGCCGGATGTGACCTTTTGTTGACACTGATGAAAATCAGCGCGGGCAACTTTGTCGATGATAATCCGGTCGCTCAGGTCTTCATCAAACACGGAATGCATGCGGGGTTGATTACTTTCAAAGTGTCTGCGGTTACTTTCTTCGCCTT
>JAGXLK010000086.1 GCA_018334735.1 Planctomycetota bacterium
AATATAGTCCAGGTGCACCCCTTCGATGGGGTAACGATCGATCAATCCCTCATAAATAGCCGCCTCGTAATCCTGTACCTCCGGCCTGTTGGGACACGCCCAGCGAAACTCCGGCTCGCCCAGTTGCCACTCATCACCCGCGGCGGCCGAAAGTTCGGGGTGGGATTCCAGCAGTACGCTGCGATCCCCCTCAGGGAAAACGCAGCACCAGGCGTGGACCGATAGATCGGTTTGCCCTGATTCTTCCGCCAGGATCATGAGAGGATCGAAGTCCCGGAAAGTCTCATTGATATTTCCAATTTCCGTATGAAAGTCACAGATCCCATTGGTCTGTTTGACGCAGGGTATAAGAAGATCGAATTCAGCCTGACAGAGACGTTCTACGACGGTTTTAATTCCATCAGGTGAATCGGGCAACTTATGCAGCCAGCAGGCTTTCTGAAATTTCATTTTGTCTCTCCCGCTTATAGATTCACCGATTTGTTAACACAAATTTCCCAAATCTCGTTTTACAAACCTCATAGTCAAATCCCTACCTCCCCAATCGAATCGAGCGGGAGCTGGCCCGGTGGCTGGGCGGCGATAGCCCGTCGGCGTGTGATTTTACCGGGGCTCTCGCCATGAAGAGGAAAGGACTCAACCGTTTCGTGGAGCAGGCAAACGAATAGAACGGAAGGATAGTATACAGGACACCGATTATCAGTCCAATTAGGAAACTGCAGGTTTATTGGCGAGAATAGTTTCCTACCAACACATCTTTCGCCACAACATGGTCTTCCATAGCCCGTCCCAGTTCCGACCTGAAACTACCCGTTTCCAAATCCAGATTCGTGCCCAAAGCATAAATTTTAAACCGATACGAATGGGCACCAGGAACAGCTCAACGATAACTTCTTTTTGAAACGTACAGGAGCAGGCCGGCTGCTTTATGAGGATGGCTGTAAGTGCATCCAAGTCCAATAAATACATTACCATTTACCACCACCATCGACGAGGCACGTGTCGGGGAATACAGATGGAAAAGCGGCGTAAAGTCTTTCCCGTTCTCCGTGCGGAGGATTTCAATCCGATATCGCCTCTGTTCTTTTCCTTTCTCCCGGCGGGTATTCGCCAGCACGTATGCCATGCCATTTGAAACAACCACGTCATCCGGCAGAACGGGGAGGTCACAGAGTGTAATACGAAGTTCTCCCCCCTCCCCCTCCATCGCTTCCGCGCGGAACAGGCCCAGCCCTCCGGTATGATCATTCCATGAACTTTTGCCGCGTCCAAGCCCGATGTAGAGAACCGTGTCCTCATCCAGGTTCACAGGACTTTTAGCGTAGGATTGCTCCGTGTACCCGGAGTACACATCGGGAATTTTGAGGAGGCCTTCCCCCTTGGATCCCCTTCCCCATGTGTCCATGCGTGTATTGACAAAAGTGTCGCCGTTATAGTGTTTGATCCAGCCTTCATAACCGGTCATGTAGAGCTCTCCCCCGCATTCAAATAACGTTACAGTCCGTATCTTATCAAGCGCTTTTCCGCAGGAGCTCCATGTATTACCACGATCCTCAGAAACAACGACCTCTCCCTGCCAGCGCGCGATAGCCACAAACAGCTTTTCGCCATATCGACAAACATCGAACACGTGGGCACCGTGCTGTTCTCCTTTTTGAGGAACCAGGATTTTATCCCATTGGCCCCGGCGTTGTTGAACATAGATGGCCGTTCGGCCACTCCCGGTTGGATCAATGCCGGGGAAACACAACCGATCCCAAATCACAGAATATTTACTGATCATCTCCTCTTTAACGGTGCCCTCCGATCCAAACTGACCACTCCTCATATCATAATAATAGATCGGTGTCGGGCCGGTATTAATCGTAGCATCCCCGGACCCCAGATAAATACGCCGGCCAAAAACCGCCATATCGTGAACGGATCGAGCGTGAAGCCGTTTGCCCCCTTTATCGGTATACTTATCCCCCACGGCCGATCCCAGAACTTTCAAACGGTTGGTCACATCCGGCGAATCAGCCAGAACAGCCGGACAGAGACCAAACAACAACATCAATATCACAATCCTCCTCAACATTTCCCCATTCTCCTTCAAATTATAAGCCGAGTAATTGTACCGTGTAATCGGCCGTGTCCAATAGATGGTAAAGCTGGAACACTTCGGGAAAACAGAACACTTTCATCCTGATTATAAAGACACATCGGCGGGGACACAACACATTTGAGAGGCAAGCAATCCTGTCAGTTGTGGATAATTGGCGGTTGTTTCAGAATGCGTATTTCAAAATCGTGCTCACCCGCCAGAACGGGAACGATTAAAGTCTCTCCCGAGGTCCCCGGCGCATAGGTCTGTCCGTCAATCACCAGCGTCGGCAGACGATCCAGGGCTGCCGGACGTGTCAGGTACAAAAACCGATCCTGGCCGGCCGTTCGTCCCGTAATGCGGTTTTCATGGAATGTAAGCGCGTAGGGCCCGCCTGCCCCCCAGGACTCAAGTTTCTTGTAGCTTACGCTCCTGCCTTTCTCCAGCACAAGACTCACGGCCCCCTTCTGGCGCACAATAATCCCACCTCGTCGACCTTCAAATCGCACGCCCTGGCCTTCCCAGGTAGAGGGAGTGTTGAAATCAAAACCGTAAGCAAAACCTCCGTCGAACTCATAACGCATAACCCCATCCTGAACTCGCTGAGTTTGCGACCCTTGCGGGGCGGAAAACTTGATGTCATGCTCGGGCGCGGCCACTCTAATCGTTTCGGAACCCAGCTCATCTTTTGGGACCACCCGTATCGCCGGTATTTCGGCACGGAGCTTCGCGCCCCTGTAAGCGACCACTCCGCCGCCTTCGGCGATTACGAGATGAACTTCCTCCGGGTACACGCGCACCGCTCCTGCGACGCCTCGGAAGTCCACCTCGGGACCGTTGTATTTCATCGGTTCGTGGTCGACAAACACATAATCGGTGGCTTCTTCTGTGCTTATTCGTGCTGCTCCCGGGCCAAGAACTTCATATTGAGGTCCGGATTCGCCATCTGCCCTGGGATATAACACGGTGACTATATCCTGTCCGGCTTCAACCGGGCCCACGGCATTGACGGTAATCGTTTCTTTGAAACCAGCCTTATTCCTGTTTCTCCCCTCGCCCTCCGTACCATGGGCCTTCCGCCAGTTTTTCGCCACAGCGTGATACATTGGACCGTGCCCGGATTCCTCCCGGGATTCAACCTCGATGGAATCCGGCTGGAGAAAATGGACGTCAAGATAGTGACCAAAAGGGCTCTTATAAAGCAACTCGTTTTGTGCCGTTCGAACATTTGCTTTGGGCCCCAGTGTTCGAAGATACCACCATTTCTTCTGGAGTTCTTTGCCTTTCTTACGCGGGGAAAAACTGTCCCGGAACACGAAATAATTCGGCCCGGTAGCCTTTTTCCCTTTCAAGAAGATAATCTGGCGGGCCCATCGTTGCGGACCGTAATCACCCAGACCGCGGATATAATCCACACTTTCGCTGAGAAATTTCCGATGCACCTGTGAGGCAGGCCCACCTCCCGGCCAACCACCTGTATTGCTCTTTCGCCCGAATCGCACCCGGCTGTGCCATCCAAACTGATTGTATAACTTTTTGTAGTTTTTGAGCTGCTGAATAGCATAAGCTCGCAGGCTCAGATTGATCAGGGGAGCGCCTTTGGAAAAAATAGCAAAATCTCCCTGGTTTGCGTCACAATGGCTGGTCAGATATCCCTGTCGATATGAGAGGTATGTCTCGTTGGGGTCGCCAGCATGCGCCCTTAAAACAGCGCCGAACCCCGGCAAACGTTTGCTTTTCAAATATCCCGGGACCGAACCGGAATTCCCTTCTTTTGCCAGATCAGCGTGGACAGTAGCCCACTTCCCGAAATTGCCGCTATGGTGCGTTTTGAGGGGACGGTCCAACGCCTCCCACGCCCATGCCAGCGCCTGCGCCAACCGGGGATTGTTCCGTCGTGCCAGTGCAGCCGCCACAAGCCAATGCGCCCCAACTTTAGCGCCTTCATGCCCCCATGCCGGGAGCACTCGCGTTCCGAACCGGGGATCCTCGGGAGAAAGAAGCTGGAGTGTAAACCGGGCGGGAAGGGTGCAAAGCCGACTCGTACGATCATCCAGTCTCCCGCCTTTTTCTAATACCATACCTGCTTGCATTAAATGGGGCGCGCTTGCAGCGAAATACGTAATAAGTTCACTCCAGGCACCTTCCGGAGCGACATTCATGGCCAGCTTATATTTCTCAAATTCTCCGATCATGTCCAGCCAATCCTGTGCTCGGGGATGCTCGGGGATCAGAGAAGCCGTAAAGGCCAGCGCCAGCGTCCGATTGATCGCCATATTGGGAGTCCCAAGATGGATCATTGATCCTCGCGGATTGAAATCGGGCTCGGCCAGCGCATGACTGACTGCTGCAATATAGCGGCGAAGCCGTTGACGTCTCTCGGGGCTGAGATTGTCGCTGGAAAGGAGTTCGTCGGCCCAGGGTGTCCACTGAGCGGCCATCTGGCTCTGCCGGTAGCTGCTTTGATAAGGGGTGGAATCTTTATCGCTCCGCACTGCTTCTCGCGCTTGTCCCACCGGACCGTGCCACTGGCTTCCATCGGTTAATCGCCCCCACAGATTGTTACGTTTTTTCTCACTATCCTGGAGGTATAACGATTCCTTCAGCCAGTTACCGGCATTATGATCCGCCAGTTTTTCCTGAAAACGGTCGATGTCCTCCCGGCTGAAAAGCAACCGGGGATATGAGACCGGCTCCTCGGTCTGCCAGTCGAGAACCCAATCCTTGTAATCATCCAGATTGATGTATCCTTCGTATCGGCGAAAATCGAACAGCGTATCGTGGAACTGCAGGGGACCGCCCACCAGCGCCCACTGCCGACGCACATAACTCAGCGGTTTATCTGGATCATATTCGCCGGTCTGCAGGAGGGTATTAGGATGCTTTTCTGCCATAAGCGGCCAGTTCAGATCGACATCCGGCACATTATGGGTGAACAGCATCGTGGTTCGGTAAGAGTTATGACCACTTCGCCACGTGCCGGCATGAATTGGCACAACGGCTAAGAAAGGGACTCCCGCCTCCTTCCCGGAGGCTTTTTCCAAGTCCTCCTCCTGAATCAGACCGAAATATTGTGCTGAGGGAGCCCAGGGAAACCAGCAGGCTACGTTAAAAACTTTTTCGTACCTTTTCTTATAGCGAATTTTTTTGCTGCCAAACGTGCGCCCCTTGTATGGATCCACGTCATATCCCAGATCCGCCAGTTTTTCCCGGAACGAACTCACTTTTCCCTTGCGGCCTCCCCGGCGCGAGACATGCCAGTATGCGATATCCGGCTGCCATCCATTCTCTTTCCAGGCACTGGAAAACGACGTCATAAGTCGCCATGTATATCCCGATCCCGTCCGTCGCAGGTCAAACTGTTCGTCGACGTGGACCCAGGGGGCTCCAGACCGCAGGCGGACCGTCATTTGATACCACCCGCCATTCGTAAATGAATAACGGACTCGAGCCTCGGCAAAAACGGGGCCCTGCTCGGTTACCTCGCATGTATAACTGGTTACGCGCGGAGTATTATCAGGATTTTTCGACCAGAAATAACTGCCTCCCACCCATTGGCCATCCACCAGACGCAATCCCTGGAAAGGACCGGGGATAATGCCATTTTCGGTCTGCGCTCCATAATGCGAGATCATCTTTTTGTGAGATTTTCCAAAACGAAGAGGATTCTCAAATTCATGCGAACCCGGCGCCGGCATTCGAAACGCAACTTTCTCATTCGATAAAGTGAGATATTTTTTGTCCGTCGAAGCTTTCACAACATTCTTTGTGGAACGGCGTTCGCCCTGCACCAGGCGGTAATCGTATGAACCTCCTTTCCCCAGTTCTGCCATAAAGGAAATTCGTG
Source organism: Planctomycetota bacterium (assembly GCA_018334735.1). The sequence continues at coordinate 5,931 of JAGXLK010000086.1, forward strand.
CTGAAGCAACTGAGCCATCTTCATGCTGTTTAATGTCCCAGAGCTGAACGGGATGGGCTTCACCAGCACCGTCCAACAAGCGCACTTTTCCGCGATTGGCTTCCCCGGGTTCAAATTGCACCCTGTAGGTGAGCATAGTTCGCGGCCAATCGAGGTTCAGAATCTCATTTTTCTGGAAACGGGCCAGGACATCGTCGCCTTCCGCCGCCAGTACTGATGTCAGCCCGAGGGCCATCAGAATTGGCACGAGGGCCAGAACTCCACTGACTCGTGAACGCTTATGCATCAATTGTTCTCCTCAAAACGTGATGTACCTGTGCGATGCACTCACTTCTCGGCTAATACTGTAACTTATGTTTTTCCGAGTAATATTAGCGTTCAACGTTCTCAAGGCGAGGTTCGAACGATCTTCGCCAGCCTTTCGGAAACGTCATGTCGCGGATGACGAGCGTATGTTCACCTTCCGGCACTGACAACCCGATCATTTTTGTGTTCTTCCATTTGCCCCCACCGCTATCGGGCCAATCGGTCCACGTGGCCATCCACTCTTCTCCATCGATTGTGTATTCCGGACGACGAATATACGTCGGTCGGGTGACCAGCAAAGCACGTTTCCGTCCTCGCGTCTCGATCTTGCTGGTTTCATCCTCCACGGTGGCCTCAAAAGGCAGTTCGCCCCGGATGGTTACTTGATCGGCAATTTTCTTCTTGACCCACCTGCCAGCCCCGCCTTCCACTTCGTGGTCCTTTTTCTCGAGCTGATCCAGGTCTATGGTTCGTTCGAAGGGTGCTTTACCTTCGTAGACGTGTCCTTTGTATCCCACGCGGCCGCTACCACTTTTGATGGTCAGAACCACGCGATCATCAAAAATCCGCACCGCTCCGGCACGGGCGGTAAATACCACGTTCTCCTGATTGAAATCAATGGGCGTATCGCTGATAAACGCATATTCCGTGGATCCTTTTTGATCGACTTTGATTACACCATCCTCCAGTTTCTGAAAATCCGGAGCTTTTCCGCCATCCGAGCGCGGGTACACGGTGTAAAAATAATCCTCCCCGCGCGGTGCCATCGCTTCGAAAACGGTCTTGGTTTCTTTCTTGCCGGTAATTAGGTCACTGAAATCGCGCTGGTTCAGCGACGGATTGTGCGCGTGCCTGAAATGCATATTCACGGTAAAGGTAATGCGTGCACGGAAGCGTAGGGGTTCATTCCCGGCAAACCAGAAATGAGTGACTCCTCCTCCCGGGATCTTCATTCGGACGCGGTTGCCCTTTTTTTCGGCAAGTTCCTTCAGATTGGGTACTTTGTTGTGAGGCGTGCTCTCAGGGTCAAACGCTGAGCCATTCACCTGGATATTGTCCGCTTCACCCAGGTTCAGCCACGTCCACCAGCTTCGATCAGAAGACGGATTACCCGGGAACGTATCCCGCATGACAAAATAACTATGTCCTTCGGGGGTGGGGCTTTTCATGAACAGGACGTGCCGGCGCCAGCGGCGCTCTTTCCCGTCCTCGTACAGCTCGGGGGGATAATACCTCTCTCCCATAGCATAGTCGGTGTACTCCCCAAAGCCGTACTTCTGCACCGGATTATCCACACGTCCAAAAATCTCCTTGGCATCATGTTTGACCAGTTTCACGCGGTTGTGATAGATCGCATTGTTGGCATTGGCCGGCTGCCGTAAATAGCCATAACCTGTCCCCGGTGACACGGGCATCCCGCCCTGGCCATACACGATGACGTTAAACACGTCGGTGTCCCAGTGGGACCAGTTCATGCCCGCGCGGAATAGCATGCTCGTCTCATGCGGCGTACCCGCACGGTCCCGGAACATAACTCCATAATTGGGGAGAATCCGGCTTTTCAGCCCGGGATCTGTGCCCTCTTTCCAGGCGAGGTAGTTGAACGCATTGTGGGTCGTGTTCTCACGTCGCGATGCCACACCATTGTTCGGACCATAGTTCTCGCGGTGCATCCACCGAAGGAACCCATGCATATCCGGCCCTGCCGCGCGCATAGTCTGGCCAAAGATACTCTCCACCCGGTCGCCGCTGTTGCCCATGCCCGGGATGATGCGCAGACCATCGAACCGACGATCAGGCATGGTGAGATTGGCCAGGTAACGCAATGTGCGGGCGTGATATCCTCCCCGCAAGTCCATTGTACCCGTATTGTGAAGAACGTTGATGGCAGTATCCAGAAACCGCGTGGGACCGTAAAGCTGATAATTCGGAC
>JAGXLK010000087.1 GCA_018334735.1 Planctomycetota bacterium
GGGAATTCGGACTCGGAGCCGTGACGGGGAATAAAAGCAGAGGTAAAATGAAGAGCGTGGACGTCGATTTCCTGCTCCGCGATCAACTTCGCGGCCAGCTGGCTATCGAGTCCGCCGGAGAACAGGGCGATTGCTTTCATCTAAAACTCCTCGCGTGTTTTACTCGATAATTCCTCCACCGAGAACAGTGGGGCCGTCGTAGAAGACGGCCGCCTGGCCCGGGGTGGGCGCTTTCTGATCTTCGTCGAAACTGATTTCTGCCGAGTCATTTGGTTGAGGCGCAACGGTTGCCAGGGTACCCGGATGGCGATACCGGATCCGTACCGATGCTCGGAATGGGGTTTCGGAACAAATCCGGGAAACCCAATTCAGATTCGTCAAACGACAATTGTTTTTCATAATGTGGTGTTTTTCGCCCACGACGATCCGATTGCAATTCGGTTCGATCCTCACCACATAAAGCGGTTCGGACCAAGAAATGCCTATACCCCGTCTTTGCCCAATGGTAAAATCGATGATGCCATGGTGTTTGCCGAGAAGCTCACCGGAGACATGGATTATCGGACCCGGCTCGGCCAGTTCAGGACACCGTTTTCGCAGCAACTCGCGGTATCCTCCGTGAGGGAGGAAACACAGATCCTGACTTTGGGGTTTGTCATGGACCGGCAGATCAAATTCTGTGGCCAGAGCCCTCACTTCGGTCTTGTCCTTTTCTCCGAGTGGAAAGACGGCATCGGCAAGCTGTTTCTGAGAAAGCCCGAAGAGAAAATAGGATTGATCTTCGGCTCCTGCTCCTGCCCGCAGGTGGTAGCGACCGGTTTCCGGGTCCTGCGATACGCGGGCGTAGTGCCCCGTGGCGAGGTGATCGCAGCCGATGGCCTTTATTTTGTCCATCAGAAAACCAAACTTGACCTGGCGGTTGCAATGCACACAGGGATTGGGGGTGCGACCGCTGGCGTATTCCTGCACGAAGTGTTCCAGAACAGTTTCTTCAAACCAGGATCGGCAATCGTAAATTTCCAGCGGGATATCGAGGATTTCTGCCACCTCCCGGGCATCCTCGGTGGCTCTTCGAGGCTTTCCTTCAGAGGTGCCGTAGCGGGGGAGGATCATGGTGACCCCATGGATATCCCACCCTTCTCTGGTGAGTAGAGCGGCCGCGACCGAAGAGTCGACCCCTCCCGACATTGCTACGGCAACGGACTTGTCGTGTTTAGAAGTCATCGTAAACACTTTAAAAACAAGGACTTAGCCAGCCTGCACCTTACGGATGCAGGCTATATAAAACGGCGCATGCTGTTCAGGCGTAAGAATTTACAACGACAAGAAGTGTTGTGAACGGTCTTCAATAAAGATTCTACCCTAATTTGGCAAGGTTGGCTTCCAATTATCCGTAAAATCCGGGCCAGGATTTCTCAGTGTGCCTTTCACGGTACACTGAGAAAAACGGGTTAGGGCCAGTGTGGTTACTTGTTCCTTGCTTCCGAGAATATCTTGTTGAGGTGTTTGTGAAATCGTTTCTTATCGCTATCAATAGCGACCCGGTGCGGGCCATCCGGGTCGGCATCGAAGTACGTCCATCCCGTAATCCGATCCTTCTCGAGTTCGAAACCTCGCGACAGGTCGTAATTGGCGAGTTTGATCCCCATTCTGCCCCGCTGGCAGGTGCAGAGGTTGGGCTCGAGGAGGCAGGCGGCGGTGAAGGGGTCGTGGAGACCCGTGCCATCCGATTTCTTCTGTTCGTTCCAGGCCCCGCAGCACTGTCGCAGGGGATCGAATATTTCGCCCTCGAAGAGGGTTTCAGCTTCTTCCCCCGTGAGATGGAGGGGGCCGGTTATATTGACCGGAAAAACCGTGTGGTTGGGCAGGTTGCGCGAGAGAAGGGCGCAAGCGGCTGCGGGATCCAGCATGATGTTACACTCTGTCCGGGGTTCATCCGGATCATATCCGAGCCGCCCGCCCATGGTGTAAATGGCCTTCAGTGTCCGGGCCGTCTCGGGATAGCTGGTGGCGAACAGGGCCGCGTTTGTCGTGGGGCCGACCGTCAGGAGCGCGATTTCGTCGGGATTATCGCGGACGACTGATTCCATCAGGCTGAGGGCATCCGCCGGGCGGCCAGATCCCCGTTCCGGAGAACCATCAAGGATGACATCCTGGTTGACGTGGTGACCCCACCAGTAGCGATTGGGTAAGACAGGTGACTCGGCTCCGGCGACGACGGGGATTTCAGGGTGCCCAAAATGGCTGCAGACTTTTTCGGCGATTTTGGCCCGCAGATCAGCCTGAAACCCGACGGTTGTCACCCCCATCAGTTCGCATTCGGTGTGGAGAAGAAGATAAGCCAGGCAGACGGCATCATCCGAGTCTGTCCCGATATCGGTATCAAGAAAAATTTTCACGGAAGAACTTCTCCGGAAGTGTTCAGGTTGAGATATACATTAAAGGGCCAGAGGCATCTGTCAACTAAAGTTTTTGCCTTTATGAAGTGGGCAGGGAGTTGTGCGTATTTTGGAAGTCGTTGGCTGCCCGTTGCGCTCACGCACTGAGATGATACAGAGTTTGCAATAAATGAGTGCGGACAGTATAGTGATTCAGTAGTTTCGTCTTTCTGTATCGGGGGATTCCATAGATAGTTTTGGGAAGACTTTTGATGCATTTCGAATCGAACAATAGATTGCTCAGGCGCAATATCCTGGTGGCATTCTCTGTCGGGACAGTGCTTTTTTTGGGATTGTCGGGCTTTGTTTTTGCTGAAACCGTCTACTTGCGAAGTGGAAATATCGTAACTGGCAAGATCCTGGTAAAAAAGGCGAGGGTAACGGTTTTGGATATTGGTTTCACTGTTTTGGAGATTCCGAACGACCGAATTCTTAAGGTTGAAAACGCTGAGCCGGAAGAAGACAGTGGGAATGGATCAGAGGAAGTTCTTTCGGGGAAAACTCTTTACACGGAAGCCAAACGGTCGAAAAAACCGGTTCAGGATTTGGTAGCAGAATTTGGTGAAGGCGTTGTGCTTGTGCGCACCCCTTCGGGGATGGGAAGTGGTTTTTTGATCCATTCTCAAGGCTATTTAATCACGAACGCTCACGTAATTGAAAGAGAGACGAATATATCGGTCACATTATTTTTGCAGGGCGAGGAACGTCTCACGCGGCGTAAAATCAAGAAGGTTGAAATAGTCGCGTTGAATCCTTTTGCCGATTTGGCGCTTTTAAAGCTGGTTCCACCGGAAGATCTGAAGCTCACGTGTCTTTCGTTTGGAGATATGGATAGAGTGAGAACGGGTGACCAGACGTTTGCGGTTGGAAACCCTCTTGGTTTTGAAAGAAGTGTTTCTGAAGGTATTATAAGTTCGAAAGCTCGGGCATTTCAGGGAATGGTTCTTCTACAGACAACGGCGCCGATCAATCCAGGTAACAGCGGGGGGCCCCTTTTGAATATGAGAGGAGAGGTGATCGGTGTTACAAATATGAAGATGGGATTTTTGTCCGAGGGAATGGGGTTTGCGATTCCGGTGAATTTTGTCAAGGATTTTTTGAAGTTTCGGGATGCTTTTGCGTACGACAAAGATAATCCGAACACCGGTCACCATTATTTGGAGCCGCCAAACGAATCCGAGAAAGGAGATTCTGATGCGAAGGACGAGAAGGTTCAACCTGGTTGATAAAGTTGCAGTTCTGTTTTTTGTGCTGGTTTTTGCTGTTGTTCCGTTACACGCCGGGGAATTTGAACAATTTATCCCGAGTGATGTTACCAACTATTCTGTTATACACAGTTATCCCACCACTGTTGCCAAACTCAAGAAAAGTCCGTACGGCAGTATCATTGAGGAAGAAGAATTTAAGGGGATGGTTGATAGCATCAGCTCGAAACTGGACGAACAGCTGTCAGAATTCAGGAAACAGGTCGGTGTCAAACTGGAAGATTTTGCTGACTTGCCTACAGGGCGGATTGCCCTTGCAATGAAACGTCAGTTTGCTGCGGGATCAATTGATGCGGTGGCAAATCCTTTTAGCCGAAGGAAACCGCAGAGTTTCGGTGATACATGGGTCCTGATTTTGATCGAGGTTGACGGGAAAGAGCAGGCCGCAAACCAGCTATTAGGTCGGCTGTTGTTGAGAGCGAAAAAAGAAAAACAGATCCAGATTGAGACTGAAACATTCAGGGATTACAAGATACAACATATTGTCATAACGCCAGCACAGGGCGGGAAAGTTTCCGACGAAAAGCTGAAGGATCTCGACCCCGAATTGCGTAAGATGATGGAAGAGTCGGAGTCGGATTCCGCTGCTCAGCAAAGCTATGATTGCTATGTTAATATCAGCAATGGAATTATGGCGATAGCGACCGGCAGTGATCGGAGCTTACTGGAACGCCATCTCGTGCTCCGTGAAGGCGGCAATATCCCGTCTTTGAAACAGAATGAACTTTATGAGGAACTCAAGCTGCGGCTTACAGGAAAGGCTGATTATCTGACGTTTCAAAATATGCAGCCGATGTGGAAAATGTTCGAGCCCGCTGATGGAAGGCAGAATGGTTTCTCTGTCGGAAAATTTGTATCTGAACTGGGGATAACAAACATAAAAGGCCAGATCAGCAAGACACAGATTATGGAAGAGGGAATATACAACGAGTCTTTTCTCAAAGTAACTTCTCCGCACAACGGGCTCTTGCGCGCTATCGATCCGGAGGGCAAAGCCAATGTGAAACCGCCTGTATTTGTGGATAGAGATGCCGCGTTGTTTGCAGGCGGATATTTCGATGTGCCGGTGTTTTGGCAGGAAATTAAAGCCGCCATTAAAAGGATTAATCCCCAGATGCATGGGCAGATCGAACAGAATCTCAATAATCCGCAAAACCCAATCCATGTTGAAAAGGATCTGATAAATACGCTTGGTACCCACTGGTTCGTTTACGTACCGGCCGAACTCATAAGTCCGAATCCGCCAAAGTTTTTGAATCTCATGTTCGTGTGCGATATGAAGGATGTTGCTACGTTGGGGGGAACAATCCAAAAAATCATGGCGTTCCCTCAGATGCAGGGCAAACTCAGCAGCATTGAATTCAAAGGCAAAGAGATCTACCAGGCGCCTCAATTAGGTGGCGGAACGGTAGGAAACGGCGTTGAAATGCCGTCTTTTCAGATCTGCTTTGCGTTTGTCAACAATCGCCTTATTATTACAACAAGCCCGTCTCTGATAAAACAAGCTATTCGGTCAAGCACGCGCGGGCAGAGCCCACTGCTGAATAACGATAAGTTTCAGAGGGGGCTGTCGCATATGCTTGAGCGCCCTTCAATGGTAGCTTATGCCGATACGCTGCCAATGGCAAAATGGATTTGGTCGTTTTTTGACGCGCTGCCGGAACATGAAATTGAATTCGATCTCCCGGAATTCAAAACGGTTGAAAAGTATCTCTCAGCCGCGTCAATTACCGGCAGGTGGGAGAAAGATGGAATGATTTCCAAGACCTGGTGGCCTTTCCCAGAGGGAAACTGAGGACCGCCCGGATTACGCTATGTTCGTGATTACTTAGAATGCCGCTTCAGGGCGGCATTCTCGTTTTCATTTTTCCCCGGAAGTTCAGATTATTTGTTCTTTTCGTTTCTGCAGGAGTGTGGAATGAAAAATTTCCGGACGCCAGTTTTGTTAGTTGTGTTTGCTTTTATCGCGTCTTTGATGACGGATGCGGCCCTAACCGCGACAAAGAAGCCGGGGCCGGACGAAAAAATCGATCCGAAAGTCGGCCGGCTTATGCACAAGATCGCTGATTTTTACGCAAAACTTGATGGTTTTGCTGTTAACCAAAAAGTTTCCATGAGTATAAAAAGTGGAGATCAGGAACAGAGCAGCGAGGGCTCTATTACCATCGCTGTACAAAAACCGAATCGGCTCTACATTTGCGAAGAGACGGCTCCCGAAAAAACACGGTTTATCTACGATGGCGAACGCCTCCATTTATATCAACCTTTGGAGAAGATTTACAGAAGTGACAAAGCTCCGAAATCCATCGATAGACTGTTTTCGGGAGAATCGCCTTTGAACGAACTTCTTGTAAGCCCGCTTGGTCCCAGGGGACCATCTCCTGCATTTGGTATGGTGAGCAAACCGTACGAATATCTGATGAAAAATGCGAAGACGGGTCAGTACGTCGGGCTTGAAGTCGATGACGAAAGTAAGTCTCATCATATGAAGTTCACAGGTAAGACGTTGGATTGGGAAATGTGGGTGAAAGCCGCTGAGAATCCTGTTGTCAGGAAAATCGAAGTCGATATGGCTCGGATTGTTAAAAAAAGCGCGACCGGCAAAAAACCAGAGGTGAGCATGACCTTTCTTTTTGAAAACTGGGAACTGAATCCGGAATTCGAGGGCGACCAGTTTACCTTTAACCCACCGGACGATGCTATCGATTTCAAAGCATTGCGGAAGGAAAAGGCCGCCAGGCGCAAGAAAGAGAGAAAAAAGATGCTGGGGCGACTGGCACCGAAATTCAAACTCAATATGCTGGATGGAACTCAATTGAAGCTGTCCAGTCATACCGGTAAACATGTCGTCTGCCTGCTATTTTGGGTTTCCAGTTCAAAAAGTTGTTACCGTGCTTTGCCAGTCTTATCAAAAATGGCTGAGAAGTACCGAGAAAAAGGAGTCGTGGTCTATGCGATCAATCCAGCCGAATCTCCTGAAAGAGTTAAGAACTTCCTGGAGAGAACAGGTTTTGATTTAAAAGTGGCGATCGATAAGAAAGAAAAGATTGCCAAAAAATACCTGGTGTGGCCCGTTCCGTATCTCGTTATTATCGGAAAAGATGGGACGGTGCAGGCTATCCATTCCGGGATCGAGCCAGGCAGTGCCCAAGATATCGCGGCCGAGCTTGAGAAACTGATCGCCGGAAAATCTCTTGTTAACACGGATAAAAAAGAGAAGGGGCCTGAAAAATATGGACCCGGCCACGAATCTGGTATGAAAGAAGCGGAGTGATGAATAGGTCTCGACCTTGACTTAAATTGCCCCAAAAGGGTACAATTCTTTCCGCTGATAGTCCGTTTCAAGTGTAGACAAAATCCGACATGAGGATCATTTGTGCCGCGCCGACGGAGGGGCAAAACCATTCAGAATAACAGGGCACCTGAAGATCCTCTGCAAATATTGCAACTCGTAGGAATTGATGTATGCGCCTGGTTTCGCCTCTATCGGCAAATTGGTAGGTAGATGTCTGGATAATCATTTGTTCTGCGAAAGGAATTCTGATGCCGCCCAAGCCGCTTGTGGATCTTGATGATATCGATCTTGAAAAGATTGAAGATGGCCCGGAGGGAATTCGGGAATGCAATCCCCAACGCTACGAGTTCGAACAGCTTGACGGTATTATTTGTTTTAACCCCGATGAGAAATTTGTGGTCGGATTCAAGGATGTTACAGACGACGAATTCTGGGTCCGTGGCCACATACCGGATCGGCCGCTTCTGCCCGGGGTTTTAATGTGTGAAGCTGCCGCACAACTCTGTAGCTATTATTATAAGAAAGCGATGAAGACGGAAAAGTTCCTCGGATTCGGCGCGCTCAACAATGTAAAGTTTCGAGGGCAGGTGGAACCGGGCGAGAGACTGATTCTGGTTGCGAAAAACATCGATCTGCGATCACGGAGGGCAGTGTTTGACTGCCAGGGCTTTGTTGATGATAAACTGATATTTGAGGGGGAAGTTACGGGTATGCCAATGTAGTCGCTTTTTTTCCGAATACCTCAGTGAATTGGCCACGCTTATGAACGATCTTCTTTTCGAGATTGGGACCGAAGAAATACCAGCCGGATACATCCGGCCGGCCCTTACTCACTTGACGGAGCTACTTGAGAGCGGTCTGGCAGAGAAACGGCTTGAGCCCAAAGAGATTATTACCGCGGGCACACCTCGCAGGCTGATGGCATGGGTTAACGGAGTGCCTGACGCCCAGCCGGCAGCACGCAAAGAAATCCCCGGCCCCCCGGCCAAAGTGGCATTCGATGACGGTGGTAAACCGACAAATGCGGCGAAAGGTTTCGCCCGGGCACAAAAGGTCAGTGTCGAGGATCTTATCACCCGGGAAACCGATAAGGGTAAATATGTTTTCGCTGTTCTGGAA
>JAGXLK010000088.1 GCA_018334735.1 Planctomycetota bacterium
GCACTTACTCAATTACAGATGATCCAGCGTCTCAGAGAACAAACGCAGATACCCTTTGCTGAACTGGTTCGCATGGCGACCATTTATCCCGCGCAGATTCTCAATATTGCCGATCAAAAAGGAAGCATTATGGAAGGCAAAGACGCTGATATTGTCATTTGCAACCAGGACCTTGAACCGGTGCGTGTTTTTGTGGAAGGCCAGACTGTATAACGGCGCACGGAATAATGGGGAGCCTGTTCGCACGTTTATTCGAGTTCAGCTGTTTTACTTCTGACATAACACGCTTTCCACAAACAGCAGGCCCAGGACTATCCAGAAAAAGGTCTGCCAGAGAGAAGTCCCTTGTCCCTGCCCCGAACTCCTGGAATAGTTCAGAATTTGGCGCTGTCTTTCTTGCTCAAAATCGCCCGTAGGCAACTGTTGCAATTTAGAGGCTTCCGGATCCGGGTTAACGGCAAAAGCCCAAGCCTGTCTTTGTGCTCCTGGCTCCGATGAGATCTTGTATATGCCTGGGCGGTTGGTTTTCTCAAACCGGGCTTTTCGTTCACGAACCATGACAGTTCGCCACTCGGCATCCTTTCCCGGCGCCTTCACGAAAATAGTCCCTTTTTCAAATCGGAGAGTATGCTGCAACGTGCGCCCCACTTTTACACTGACCGGTTGATCATCAGTCATCCCGCCTCCCAGGTACCGAATACTCTCGTAGATAAAGGGCACAAACACGGGCTGAATGCAGAAATTGTTCCAGTCTCGATCCAGTGGACTTGCCAGAAGGAACACTCTTGAACTCTGCCCTTCGGTCTCAACCAGTGCCGGTTCTCCCGTATCGAACTGCAGCAATATGTTGGCCGTTTCCCTGGCTTCCAAACTCCAGTACTTGCGGAACTTCGCTCGCCCAAATTTACGCACCCAGGTTTTGCTGAAACTGCGGAACAAAGGGTGTCGTGCGTTTTGCACGCGAACAGTGGCGTGCTTTTTATTTTGGGCTTGTCCTCCGTTAATCCTGAGTGGGACAGCTGGCAAAAGGTTACCGATATGTTTTCTGTAAGATGAGCTTTTGACCCGATCGCCCAGGATAAACCACAGCGCTCCACCGGCGTCAACATACCGTTTTAGCTGGCCTCGCGGTGGCAATGATTTTGCGGGGCAATTGGCAAAAACAATACAGTCAAAGTCCGCCAGTGAAATTTCACGGACTTCTTCGTGGGTCACAGTCCGGGGTTTAAGCTGCAATTCCTGCCCGCCAGCTCTCAGAGCCGAGTCCAGATAGAATGTTTCACTGGCGTACATACTCTCGTGGGGATCACCATTAACTATTAATGTGCGTATTTTCCGATAACCGACACCGGCCAGATACCAGGTGTTATCGGCAGGAAGATTGTCTTCTGGAAGCCGGACCTGCCCGTAGTACCGCTTTTCTTGTGTTGCACCTGTAAGGCGGGCCAATCCCCTGCCCTCTCTATCAGGCGTGACGGTAACCTGTGACCGGGAACCGTCTTCGAGTTCAATTGAACACGTAAAGCTTTTGGTTTTGAGTTTTCCGGAACATTTAATTTTCACGACAACGGAGACGATACCATCGGCACTTTTAACGTCCAGGTCTTCGATATGTCGATTGGAGGCATTGTCATTTCGGCGTATCTTCACCATTCGGACGTCGACAGGCGCGCTGGCCAGCATTTCCAGGTCCCGCGAGTTCCAACTGCTGCGGGTCATATCTGAGATTATCACGAGCAGTTTTCGCGGGCTCTTTTCCTTCTTGAGAGCGCTGAGCGCGGTTTCAAGGGCTGGCCGGGCGGGATCTGCAGTAAATGAAGGTTCGGTGTCCTTTATCCCCTGTATTAGCCGTTCCACATCAGCGGAAAACCGCCCGGGCCCGATGGGCCGGCCGGTGAAAGACACGGCCCGGACACGATCGAAACCACGCAGTTGCTCCAAATATTTAATGGTTTCTTGCTGCGCTTTTTTAAAACAGCTCTGTGAATCTTCCGCATATCGCATACTGAGCGTATCGTCGAAGACAATGGCCATGCTGGCCGGCCCCTCACCGAGAACAAACTGGTCTTCCGCTTTCAGGAGAGGCATTGCAAGGCCGAGAGCAAAAAACAGAAGACATAGGACGCGCAACATCATCACCAGTAGTTGCCGCAATCGGAGCCGGTTGGCAAGACGTTTTCGGGCAGCGACGAGCAATTTTACAGCCGGGAATTCGTGTTCTGGGGCCCGTTGGCGCTGGATTAGATGGATGATCAACGGTATTACCCCCCCGGCTAATCCCGCCAGCATTACCGGATGTAGCCACGCCATGGAATTCTCCTGGCCCACTGTGTCTTACTGGTATGGTTTTCAGTGCAGAAAAGAACGCATCAACTCGTGTCCACGGTCCCAACGAACTTCCGTCTGTTCAGCGTAAGCTTCAGAGAAGGGCAATTTCGATATTGCTTCTATCCCCGCACCCCACATCGCGACCGGCACCGCTCCTCGGAGATGCCGTCCTTGTTCGACCGACGTATAGTGATCGGGAAGGATCATTAATCTGAGATTGTCGTTTTCATCGGTAAGAGACATTAGTGGCCCCACAATTTCCTGGTCCACTTTTTCGATTGCCTGGACTTTTGCTCGCACATCACTGTTATGCGACGCTTCGTCAGATGCTTCAATATGAACAAGAACGATATCATATTTTTCAAGGGCGTCGATTGCATAACGGCCCTTGGCATTATAATCGGTATCGGTGAAACCGGTGATACCGGGGACCTCTATGATGTCCCATCCGATAAGACGAGCGATTCCGCGCACCAGGTTAACCGCGCTGATGGCTGCACCTTTTCCGCCATATTTTTCGTCAAAATCTTCCATTTGTGGTTTTTGGCCTTCCCCCCACAACCAGATCATATTGGCCGGATTTTGCCCGAGATCTCGTCGCACCTCATTAATCTCATGATTTTCCAGAATTTCACGCGACCTCTCCATCAAATAGACCAGCTGTTTGCTGCCACCGCCCGTGGGTAAAATATCAACAAGAGGTTCCCCCATGGCCTGATGGGGTGGTGTCGTCTTTATTGAGAGCATACCGGCTGGATTGTATGTCATAAGATGGCGGTAGCTCATGCCCGTGTAGAAATGTACGGCATCAGTTCCGAGTTCATTGTTAAGTTCTTCAATCAGGACATTGGCTTCCTCAGTGCTGATATGCCCGGCGCAAAAATCTCCCATCTTACTGCCGTCGGTCGTGATAAAATTACACCGGAAACCCCACTCCTGAGATTCCAGTTCCACCCCCAGGTCAGCAGCTTCTAACGGAGCACGGCCGGTGTAATATTTTTCGGGGTCATATCCTAACACGCTGAGAATCGCCACGTCGCTTCCCGGTTCCTCGCGTTTGGGCACTGTCTTTACTTCTCCGAGTAATCCTTCTCGGGCCGCTCGGTCCATATTCGGGATTCGCGCCGTTTCAAGAGGTGTTCGTCCATCCAGTTTGTTCAAAGCAAAATCGGCCGCGCCGTCTGGTATGACAATGCAGTATTTCATTTTTTTCCCGCAAACCAATGAGAGAAACAACAACGCAGTCAGATATCCTGCACCCGGAGCATTCGAGTATCCGCACCGTCCACAGAGTCAAGGGCATTGATCTTGGAGAGTGCAGCGTTCATTTCGCTCTCCTTCGCTTGATGTGTCATAAAAACAACGGGCACGTAATGCTCGGGGTGAGAAGCCTGATCCTGCTGCATACAGGATGCGATGCTGATGTCGTGTTCACCCAAAATCCCGGCCACTTTTGCCAGCACACCGGGCCGATCGTGGCAACTGAGGCGGAAATAGTATCGCATCTCCAGTTCATTCGAAGGGATCATTCGGGCTTCTGGCACATCACCGAACTGTGAAAAGTCCCGGAAACAAGGCTGGTATGTCCCCAATGCAAGGCGCGCGACATCGGCCACCACAGCAGTGGCAGTGGGCCACCTCCCGGCTCCCAAACCCGTGAGCATAATCTCGCCGGCACAGGCTCCGTGAACACAAACGGCATTATACGCTCCGCCAATTGTCGCCAGGGGATGATTGTGTTTAAGAAGCGCCGGGTGAACACGCAATTCAGTGCCTTCCTCGCGCTGGATACCAATTGCCAGAAGCTTGACCGTGTATCCCAACGCACGCGCATACCGGAGATCCTGCGGCTCTATATTCGTGACGCCTTCGCGGGTAATTTCATTGTCCTGGACTTCGACGCCGAATCCGATGCGTGCCAGAACGCCCAGTTTATGCGCTGAATCGTGCCCTTCAACATCCAGTTCCGGATTGGCTTCGGCGTAGCCTTTCTCCTGAGCTTCTAATAGAGCCTCCCCGTATGAAACTCCTCGATCAGTCATCTGTGTCAAAATGTAATTGCAGGTACCGTTCACAATTCCATACACACTCTGAATGCGGTCCCCAATCATCGCATCGCGCATCGACGCAACAACTGGGATGCCTCCGGCGACACTTGCTTCAAAAGCGATACTTTTGCCCACCTCCCTGGCCAGACCATACAGGTGCTGTCCGTGAGCCGCGAGAAGTGCTTTATTTGCCGTTACAACCTCTTTCCCCGATCGCAATGCTTTCTCGACTATCCTGGCAGCTATATCTGTGCCTCCGATAAGTTCCACAACGATACCTACATCTGGATCTTCAAACGGGGCGTCCAGTTCAGTCGTAACTTCGACAGAGGCAGGGAAATCTATCTCCTGTGCTATTTCTTCAGCTCGAACATCGACGACATAAGCCAGTTCGATGGGACTTGTCATTTTTTGCAACAGGCCGCCCTTTTCACCCAGCAAAATGCGAGCTACGCCCGTTCCGATTGTGCCGCAGCCGTACAATGCTACCTTCGTTTTTGGCATGGGAATAAGACCTTGCTAGAGTTTAAAGTGCGGCTCGTCTGGCAGAAACAAACAAATATATCAGCCCCCCGCCGGAGTGTCAATCTCTCCCGTGCTGTCAAGATTCGCCAGAAAATCGGTCTACTGCCGATCCGTAAATCCGGTAATCAATTTCCGGGAAAATATTATCGCGGTTTTCGATTTGCTCGAGGTGCTCTTCCGATATGTCTTCCTCTTCCAACGCCCGGCAGAGGCTTTGGAAACGTCCGATATGATTTTCCACCCGGTAGCGAGCATAATCCCGGGCGGTTCCGACGCTCAGCAAAAATGGCCAGTCGCTGCTCTGGGCCAACATTAATTCGCGTGCACACTGATCAAGCGTCCGCTTTTGCGCTCCATCGGCAGAAGAATATTCATTCGCCAATTTTACCATCGTTTGTTCTGCTGCAAGCAGATGCCTGCAAATCCAGTCGTTAGAACCATTGACCCAGACGTCAAAGTAGCCTTCATAACCCCATGTTGATGGCGCCGGTGAAGCTAACTGATGTCTCGGATTCTTCGTCAGATATTCTGAAGGAGTTACGGTCTGCAGGAGTGAGGCGTCCTGAGTTTTGCCTGATTTTTTTTTGTCGTCCGTCAGTTGAAGGACAGATTCCAAAAAGATTGGTCCTTCGAACCACCAATGTCCAAACAATTCGGCATCATACGGTGAACTGATCAACGGGTATTGGTCGATCACTTTTGCCAATTGATCGATTTGTTTTATCCGTTCGGAGACAAAATGGGCCGCATGATCCCGCGCTTTCTGGTTTGCCATTTTCGGTCTATATGGTTCTTTATCTTCGAGGGGCACATCGCCCGTTATGCGATGATATTTAATCCCAACCTCATGTCTCTGGCCTGCCGGATCCAAATATGGTTTTATGGCGTCATAATCGGCATCGTAACCCAGGTCCCGATGAAACTCCCGGTATTCGGGATCTCCAGGATAACCCTCGTCGGTACTCCAAACCTGTTTTGAGGTCTCGACATCGCGTCCGAACGCCGCAAGTCCGGCGGGTGTAATAATGGGCGAGAAAACGCCGTAGACCGGCCTTGGTTCTGCCAGTAATACGCCGTGACTCTCGAGGAAAAAATACCTCAGACCGCTTTGTTTGAGCAATTCATCAAGACCATTGTTATAGGCACATTCCGGCAACCAGATGCCTCGCGGGCGGGTTCCAAAATGCTTTTCGTAGTTCCTGCAGCCCTGCTCAATCTGTGCTCGTGCCCCCTCTTGCGTCGCCATCAATGGCAACAATGCGTGAGTGGCCGTGGAGGTAAGGACTTCAATCACCCCTTCATTTTGCAACTGCCGCAGTCCTGTCAGAAGAGCCTGCCCTGCCCGATTTCCGTAGGAACTTTCGATATCTTCAAAACGCTTATAGTACATCCGCGCCACGCGTTCAAACGGAGTGTTTCGGGTCCGTTCCAGTTCCTGCTCCATCAACTGTTTTCTTGCTCGTACGTAGCGCCCGCACCGTTCCTGCAGGAGCTCATCTGCCAGCATTTCACAGAGTGTCGGCGTTATCGAGAAACTGATTCGGTATTCAGTGCCTTCTCTGTGAAGCCGTTGCAACCTCTCAAGCAACGGGAGATAGGTTTCCGTAACAGCCTCGAACAGCCAATTTTCTTCCAGGAACTGATCGTATTCCGGATGACGCACGAAGGGCAAGTGGCAATGCAATAGAAGGCACAAATATCCTTCAGACATGATGCAAACGCCTTTTCAGGGGAGAATAGGGAGATGACTTCTGAGATATCATGACTCGGTGCTGGCCAAATGATACGAAGAACTGCTCCCCACAAGCAAATCCGGGTCCCAGACCAATCCCGGGATATCTGTCCGGGCGGCAAAAGGATCAAAACCGATCGTTTCGGCGAGGATTCTTTCCTTTTCGGTCCACCAGCCTTCCCCCCATTCCAGATTTTCCCGGTCGCCGGATGCTACTTCCATGTTTTCTCTACTATCGGACGGAGGCTTGTTCGGCACGCGACATGACACAGCCGGGCATACCGGGCGGAAACTCCCCTCAATTACAACCCCGAGTTTGATCACGTACCGTTGTCCCGACTCAACATTCAGATAATAATTTTGCGCGTCAGGATCAACGGGAATTTCGGCTGATCTATTACCGGATGAGTTTTCCAGTAACAATTCCCATTGTATTCCTGGATCAAGTTTTTCCCGCAGGCGCATGCTGGCATCTCCGGAAAGTTCCCAGTACACGAATAAAGAGCCCGGGTTACGGGCAATCGCTCCGATACTGTCCGCACCATAGCACTGCGGCAGGGAAGCTTCTTCGGATTTCATTTCAGCTTCTGGGACGCTTCCCGCTGCAAAAACATGGAGAAGCGCTCCATTCGGCGCCGCATTTGGCCCGGACGTCGGTTCGATCAGTTCTTCTGCGTTTCCGCCGTCGGGTTCCCCGGGGGCTGAGGGATTTGAATTCCGCGGGTTATCATCAGAAGGCATAAATGCTTAACTCCAAAATTCGCTCTCTGCATTAAATCAGTTCTCAGAGTAGTCCGATTAATCGGGAGACGTATCGCTTTTTCGGTCTGGACGGAACAGGGGCATTTCTTTCGGGACCACAACGATTCCGCCGTCACTCACGCTAAAGTGCCGGTGGTCTTGTTCCGGATCTATTCCGACCTTATACCCGGCAGGTATTTCATTGTGTTTGTCAATCACAGCCTGGCGGATCCTAGCATTCTCCCCGATTTTCACTCCTTCCATAATGACCGATCCTTCGATTTCCACACCGGAAGCAACATGCACGCCGCGCCCGAGCACGGAATTTTTGATAGATGCAGAATCGACGACACAGCCATCGCTCACTAAAACGTTGTGTAGCTGACTCTGACACGAACTTTCGATTTGTTCAAAACGGTTGCGTGCCGTGCACATGCTTTTCACAGGTGGCATTCCATGGGCGTAAGTTCTGAGAGGCCATCCCTCGTCATGCAAATCAATAGGAGGTGCTCCCCCCACAAGTTGCATATGTGTTTGCCAGTAGATGTCCAGTGTTCCCACATCCCTCCAGAATCCACTGCCTCCCGATTCAACACCTTTGAAACGGTAACCGAAGACTCTATCATCTTTTTCAATCATAGCGGGTATAACATCTTTGGCAAAATCGTGGGAC